>NZ_JBSGZO010000238.1:0-13009 GCF_053611045.1 Streptomyces sp. NPDC054841
GAATACGCCCAGTATGAGGACGACCCTCCGCCTTGCGATGCACCGCATCTGACGCCGCGCGCTGATCCACCGGGGATTACGGGACAGCCCTTAGAACACGCCGGCGTCACGCCATTGCCGGAACCGATGGGAGACGGTCGACCAGGCGCCGAACTCCCGTGGTATCTCCCACCACTGCCCGCCCGTCCTGAAACGCCAGACCACGCCCTCGAACTGCTGACGCAGCCGCTCGGGGTACGGGCCATACTCGCCGATCGACAGGTAAAGCCCGATGAACTCCCACTCTTCGTCCGTCAGTTGCACTTGCGTCACGCAAGGCGATCTACCGGATCAGGCCTTGGAGTGAAGGCAATCCCGCAAATTGATCACGACCCGATACGCGCCCTAGCCGACGGTCAGCTCGGCGTTCGCCCGCTCCGTGACGACGGCCAGTACGCGGCCCGCCGCGGCCAGGTCGTCGGCCGGGAGGTCTGCGTACAGCCGGGCGGTGATCTCACCGACGGAGGCGCGGATGGTGCGGTTCAGTGATGCTCCGGCGTCCGTGAGGCGCAGGACGGCGTCGTCGCCGGCGGCGGTCTCCAGCAGCTGGGCGGAAGTCAGTTCGGCGATCACGGCCAGGACGGCCGCCTCGTCGATCTTGAGGGTGCCGGTCATCCGGTCGATGAGCCGCGCGCGCTCGACGCCCTCGCCCGCGTCGCCTTCGCCGACCGTGGCGGTGGCGTTCAGCGCCACCGACTGCTCGAACGTGGTACCGGTGCGGGCCAGGACGCGCTCCAGGACCGCACGCGTGGCGTAGTGGGCCTGGCCGATGACCTGTCCGTTGACGGTCGGGGTGGTGGACATGACTACTCCTTGGGAGAGGCTTCGAGTGGTACGTCGAGAAGGGCGGTCAGCTCGGCGGCGAACGCCTCGGTACGCAGGCCGTCGAGGCCGCCGAGCGGCGCGAGGAGCTGGTCGAGGAGCCGCTGTACGACGTCGATCGCGCGGCCTGTGACGTCCCGCCCCGCGGGGGTGAGGGACAGCTGCACGGCCCGCGTGTCGTCGGGGTCCGGGGTGCGCTCGATCAGACCGGTGGACTCCAGGGCGCGGGCGAGCTTCGAGACGTAGAGCGGCTCGAGTCCGGTGTGGTCGGCGAGGCGGCGCTGGCTGGGGCGCTGCCCCGAGCGCTGCATGCCGAACAGGGACGCCAGCAGGGAGTACTGCGCGTGGGTCAGGCCCAGTGGTGCGACCGCGCGGTCCACCGCGACGCGCCATTTCATGGACAGGCGCCAGACCAGGAAACCGGGCGTAGGGCCCTCGGATGCCGTACTCATGGGAATTAGAGTACATGGACACTATATCCATGGCTACTATCTGGCGCCGACGGCTGCTCCTCCGATACGCGGAGCCCCGCGGAACGGGCAGAACCGGCGGAACCGGCGTAGCCCCGCGGAACCGACGAGAACGGCGGGAGCCGACGAGAGTCGACGAGGGAGTCCCGGCTCACGCGAACCGGTCGCGCAGCTCCCGCTTGAGGATCTTCCCGCTGGCGTTGCGCGGCAGTTCGTCCACGAACAGCACCCGCTTCGGGGTCTTGAAGCCGGCGAGGTTCTCGCGCGCGTGGGCCAGGATCTCTTCTTCCGTCACCTCGCCGCGCGGTACGACGACGGCGGTGATGGCCTCGATCCAGCGGGCGTCCGGCAGGCCGATGACGGCGGCCTCGGCGACCGCCGGATGTGTGTAGAGGACGTCCTCGACCTGGCGTGAAGCGACGAGCACTCCCCCGGAGTTGATGACGTCCTTCACCCGGTCGACGATCGTGTAGTAGCCCTCGCCGTCGCGGACGGCGAGGTCACCGGAGCGGAACCAGCCGCCCCGGAAGGCCGCCTCGGTCTCCTCGGGCTTGTCCCAGTACCCCTCGCACAGCTGCGGTGAGCGGTAGACGATCTCCCCCTCGGTGCCGTCCGGGACGTCCTTGCCGTCCTCGTCGACGACCTTCGCCTCGACGTGGCGGACGGGCCGCCCGCACGAGTCCATCCGCCCCTCGTGCTCCTTGGGCCCGAGCACGGTGGCCAGTGGCCCGATCTCGCTCTGCCCGAAGCAGTTGTAGAAGGCGAGCCCCGGCAGCCGCTCCCGCAGCCGCTCCAGCACGGGCACCGGCATGATCGATGCCCCGTAGTACGCCTTGCGCAGGGCACTCAGATCGCGGGTGGCGAAGTCGGGGTGGTTGGACAGCCCGATCCAGACGGTGGGCGGCGCGAAGAGGCTGTCGGCGCGGCCCGCCTCCACCAGATCGAAGAGCCGTGCGGCGTCCGGCCCGTCGAGGATGGTGTTCTCCGCGCCGACGGCGAGGTACGGCAGCAGGAACACATGCATCTGGGCGGAGTGGTAGAGCGGCAGCGAATGCACGGGCCGGTCGTCCGGCTGGAGGCCAAGGGCCTCGATCGCACTCGCGTACTCGTGCACCAGCGCCCGATGGGTCATCATCGCGCCCTTGGGCAGGGCGGTGGTTCCGGAGGTGTACAGCAGCTGTACGAGATCGCGGGCGTCGCGGTCGGTGTCGTACGGCTGCGGGTCGGCGAGCGCGGTGAGGAGCGAGTCGCCGGTGTCGCGCAGGGCCCGTACGGCGAAACCCTCGGGGACGCGGTCCGCGAGGTCCGGGTCGGCGAGGACGAGTGAACTGCCGGACTGGCGAAGGATGTACGCGAGGTCCTCGCCGGTCAGGTTGTGGTTCACGGGCACGTGGATGAACCCGGCACGCGAGCAGGCCAGGAAGGCGATCAGATAGGCGTCGGAGTTGTGTCCGTAGGTGGCGACCCGGTCGTACTGGCTCAGACCGTGATCGCTCAGTACGGCGGCCGCGGTGGTGACGGCCGCGTCGAGTTCCGCGTACGTCCAGATCCGGTCGGCGTAGCGGACCGCGGTGCGGTCGGGGGTGCGCTGGGCGCTGCGGCGCAGGACGCCGTCGACGGTGCTGCTGAGGAGACGCTCCAAGGCTGCCATGGCTGGATCCTGGGCGGCTACGGGCCAGGGGTCAAGCATCGGATACCGAACGGGATGTTGACACCGGGTAAGCCGTGCTGCGTGCATGTACCAACTGGCGTTCATCACCGTCACTTTGGGAGGCACGTTGCTCTTCCGCACCCGTATGAGACAGCTTGTTCTGGCCGGTCTCGCCCTGGTCACCGCCACCGCTTCGGTGCCGCCCGCGGCCGTCGCCGACTCTCCCGCCCGGCACCACCCCTCGGGCGGCGGGCTGTCCGCCGTCATCCGCTACACCGAGTACGGCATACCCCACATCCTCGCGAAGGACTACGCGGACCTGGGCTTCGGGACCGGCTGGGCGCAGGCGGCCGACCAGGTGTGCACCCTCGCCGACGGCTTCGTGACCGTACGCGGGGAGCGGTCACGGTACTTCGGCCCGGACGGGGCGCCGGACGGTTCGCTGTCGTCCGCGACGAGGAATCTCTCCAGCGATCTCTACTTCCGGGGTGTACGGGACGCGGGCACGGTCGAGAAGTTGCTCGCCACGCCCGCGCCGGCCGGTCCGAGCAGGCAGGTCAAGGAGCTGATGCGCGGTTGGGCGGCCGGCTACAACGCCTGGCTGAAGCAGAACCACATCACCGATCCGTCCTGCGCCGAAGCGGCATGGGTGGGTCCGGTGAGCGCGCTCGACGTGGCACGGCGCGGCTTCGCCGTATCGGTACTGGGCGGGCAGGGGCGCGCCATCGACGGCATCACGGCCGCTCAGCCACCCGGTGCCGGGGCCTCCCGGGCGGCGCCGGACCCCTCCGCGACAGCGCGTGCGGCGCACGAGCTCTTCGCCGCGGAGAGCGCCGACATGGGCTCCAACGCGGTCGCATTCAGCGGGGACACCACGGCGAACGGGCGCGGACTGCTGCTGGGCAATCCGCACTACCCGTGGCAGGGCGGCCGCCGCTTCTGGCAGTCGCAGCAGACCATCCCGGGCGAGCTGAACGTCCAGGGCGCCTCGCTGCTCGGCACGGCCGTGGTCAACATCGGCTTCAACGACAAGGTGGCCTGGAGCCACACCGTCGCGACCGGTGTCACGCTCAATCTGCATCAGCTGACGCTGGATCCGGCCGACCCGACCGCGTATCTCGTGGACGGAAAGCCTGAGCGCATGACCCTGCGGACCGTCACCGTCCCGGTCAAGGACGGTACGTCCCTCACGCGCACCCAGTGGTGGACCCGGTACGGACCGGTCGTCACCTCTCTCGGCCCGTCGCTGCCACTGCCCTGGACGGCGACGACCGCATACGCCCTGAACGACCCGAACGCGGCCAACCTCCGCGGCTCCGACACCGCGCTGGGCTTCGGCAAGGCCCGCTCCACCGACGACATCCGGCGGACCCTGCGCCGCACGCAGGGCCTTCCGTGGATCAACACCATCGCAGCGGACTCCTCCGGGCACTCCCTCTTCACCCAGTCGCAGGTGCTTCCCCGCCTCACCGACGAGCTCGTCGCACGCTGCTCCACCCCGCTCGGCAAGGTGACCTATCCGGCTTCGGGCGTGGCCGTACTCGACGGCGCGCGGTCGGACTGCGCGACGGGCAGCGACCCGGACGCGGTGCAGCCGGGGATCTTCGGACCGTCGAAGATGCCGGTGCTGCGCGACGCCCCGTACGCCGAGAACTCGAACGACAGCGCGTGGCTCGCCAACGCCGATCGGCCGCTGACCGGCTACGAGCGGGTCTTCGGCACGATCGCCACGCCCCGCTCGCTGCGCACCCGCGGCGCGGTCGAGGATGTCGCGGCGATGGCGGCGAAGGGCGGGCTGACGGTCGCGGATCTCCAGCGCCAGCAGTTCGCGAACCGTGCACCCGCCGGTGATCTGGCCGCGGCGGACGTGGTGCGGGCCTGCCCCGCGGTGCTGTCGGGCGACACCGAGGCGTGCGCGGCGCTGGCGGGCTGGGACCGCACAATGAACTCCGACAGCCGCGGCGCGCTGCTGTTCGACCGTTTCTGGCGGAAGTTCACGGGGAGGGTCCCGGCGGCCGAGCAGTGGAAGGTGCCCTTCTCCGCGGCCGACCCGGTCCGTACGCCCCACACCCTCGACACGGCCTCGCCCGGTTTCGCCAAGGCCCTGACCGACGCGGTGGCCGAGCTGCGCGCGGCGGGGACTGCACTGGACGCTCCCCTGGGCGCGAGCCAGTTCGTCGTACGCAACGGCAAGCGCATCCCGGTGCACGGCGGCACGGAGGCGCTCGGTGTCTGGAACAAGATCGAGCCGGTGTGGAACCCGGCCGGCGGCGGGTACGCGGAGGTGGCGCACGGCTCCAGCCACATCCAGGCGGTCGGCTGGGACGGCGGCCGCTGTCCGGTGGCCCGGACATTGCTCACGTACTCCCAGTCGTCGAACCCCCTGTCTGCGCACTACAGCGATCAGACACGGCTGTACGCGGACGAACGCTGGGTGACGGCGCGCTTCTGCGAGAGGGACATCCTGCGCTCGCCACAGCTGAAGGTGGTACGCGTCAGGGGCTGAAGGATCGGGATCTGAAGGATCAGGGGCTGAACGAGAGGAAGACGAAGGCGGCAAACAGCACCAGATGGACGCCGCCCTGCAGCAGAGTGGCCCGTCCGGGCACCAGGGTGAGGATGCTGACCACGGAAGTCAGCGCGAGGAGCACCATGTGGGTGGCGTCCTCACCGAGGATCAGTGTCCCAGGCAGCCATACCGAGGCGAGCGCGATCGCCGGGATCGTCAGTCCGATGCTGGCGATGGCGGACCCGTAGGCCAGGTTGAGGCTGGTCTGCATACGGTCCCGGCTCGCGGCGCGCACGGCGGCGAGGGTCTCGGGCATCAGGACCATCAGGGCGATGACGACGCCGACGACGGACTTCGGAAGCCCCGCCGACTCGACGCCGGCCTCGATGGTGGGCGAGACGAGTTTGGCGTCCCCGACGACGGCGACGAGCGCCACGAACAGCAGCGCGACGCTCCACCAGGCCTGGCGGACGGCGGGCGGCGCGGCGTGTTCGTCGGGACCGCTCTCCTGCCCGTCCCGGACGACGGGCAGGAAGTAGTCGCGGTGCCGGACCGTCTGTACGGCGACGAAGAGCGCGTACAGGCAGAGCGAGGCGATGGCGGCGAACGCCAGCTGGGCCGATGTGAACTCGGGCCCTGGCCGGCCGGTGGTGAAGGTGGGAAGCACCAGCGTCATGGTCGCGAGGGTGCAGACGGTCGCGAGTGCGCCGCCCGAGCCCTCGGCGTGGAAGACGGCGACACGGTTGCGTAGCGAGGCGACGAGCAAGGACAGTCCGACGATTCCGTTGCAGGTGATCATGACGGCGGCGAAGACGGTGTCCCTGGCGTAGGTGGAGGCCTTCGGGCCGCCGCTCGCCATCAGGGTGACGATGAGGCCGACCTCGATGACGGTCACGGCGACGGCGAGCACGAGCGAGCCGAACGGCTCACCGACCCGGTGCGCGACGACCTCGGCGTGGTGCACCGCCGCCAGGACCGCGCCCACCAGGAGCAGTCCGACGACGGTCACGGCGAAGCCCGGCAGGTGGCGTCCCCAGCCGAGCAGGAGGGCCACCGCGGCGATGACCGGCACCCAGGTGCTCCACTTCGCCATGAGCGCTGACATGCCGGTCCTCATGCGTGCCACGCTTCCAGGAGCCGCCGCGGGACGCGCGGGGTACTGCGCCGATGGAGTCGTCGCCCTCGTCGCCCGGCCCCCCGTGAGACGCGCCGGGTGGCACCGGCCGGCCCGCCGGTGCCTCTGGTGTACCTGCGCCGTCCCCATACGACGCCGCACCGCACGCCGCCCGAGGTGGAGGCCCGTGTCTGCGAGCTACGCCAGGCCCGCACCTGGGTACCGGGTACGGCTTTCGTGGTGGGTGTGGCTGCTGACAGGCCAGCAGCATCGGTCGCCCGGCGCTACGACGACTCAACCGCTGAGGGGGATATGCGAATGACAGCTTTGCGCGGACACAGTGGTTCCGCGCCGTGAGCGCCCTGTCCTGAGCTCATCAGGAGATCCGCGCTGAGACACGTAGACGCTCAGACCGGTAGAGACGGGAGTCCAAGCTCAGGTGCTATGTCCGCCGTATCGCGGGGACCTCGCGTTCCAGGAAATGAGTCCGGCGACGAATCGGTTCATCCCGTTCACGTATCGGGAGATGCTGCTGCCGGTTTCCTTGATCAGCTGGGCGGACAACTCGGCGTGTCGGTCCATAGTGGCCTCGAAGCGTTCGATCGTCAGCTGCGCGGCCTCCATCGTGGTGATGTTCCGGCTGCGAGCGATGACGCTCACGGCGTTTTCCTCTCCCTCACCGGCCAGGATCTCCTTGTGTAAGGACTGGAGATCCTGCAGGAGGATCACCCGGTCGATGTCACACGCGTGGAGGGACTGAAGGAGCGGGTTCCCGCACCCGGCGGAAAGATCGATACCGAGGCTGATCTCGATGAGGATGTGGTCGATGGCCTGCCCGATGGTGCGGCGTCGCGCCTCCAGGTATGCGTCAACGTCTCCGTAGGTTTCCGCGGCCGTGCGCCGTTCGGCGGTTTCGAGGCAGCCGTGGAAGTAGTCAAGTACCGTCCTGGTGAGGCGGTCCAGTTGCCCGGGCGGGACGTAGCCCCGTAGCCGATCCCAGATGACCTTCATCAGCGGACCGAATCGTTCTTCGTTCGTGGTGGTGAAGGCCGACTCCGCGTCCGCGATGCAAGCCTTGAGCATCCCGCGCACATCGCGGTCACCATCCGCATCGATGACATCGTCGCGCTCGACGAAGACCAGACTGATCGCCGAGAAATCCCACAACGCCTCACGGCCGCACGCCGGCCAGCACAACGCCGCACACAGCACATAGTCCGCAGCGATGATCCTCGGCTCTTCACTCTGCGGGAAGCGGCCGTGGGCGAAGATGCTGGGGTATAAGTCGCTGTTTCTCACTTCCTGGTAATGAGGACTTTCCGTGGCGCCTTCCCCTTGCGTCAGGCTGTGCCGCAGTTGTGCCAGCGACTCAAGACGCGGCTGTATCGTGGTTTTTCCCATGGTGATGACGAACTCCTTACGATGTCCTGCGTGGTCGTCGCTCTCCGCAGATGTCACGAGGACGCGAGGGGCTTGGTGATATCCCGGGCGGCAAGGCGCATGGGGAGCCGGCGCGGCGTCATCACGCTTCCGAGGGCGGGCCTGACCTTGACATTCGGCACGGGTTCCAGCTTCCACCGGGCGGCAATGGTTGCCAGGGTGATGACCGCCTCGATGATGGCGAACTTGTCACCGATGCATTTGCGTGCCCCGCTGCCGAACGCGACCATGGCATGACGGGGCGGCAGCTCGTTGCCGTTGGATGCATCCCACCTGTCGGGGTCGAAGACAGCGGGCTGAGTGAAGTGCTCAGCGCTGCGGTGAACGATGTAGGGGCTGTAGGCAATGGTGGTGCCGGCGGGAATCCGGTGCTCCCCCAAGGTGGCGTCGGCGGTCGATTTCCTCGTCAGGAACCAGCCGGGTGAGTACAGCCGCAACGTCTCCTTGATGACGCGGTCGGTGTATTCCAGCTGGGACACGTCGTCGTAGGTGGCCGTCCGACCGGCGAGGACCTGGTCGACCTCCTCATGCAACCGCCGTTGCACCTCCGGGCTTTGGCCAAGAGCGTGAAGGGCCCATGCGACAACCGTCGCTGACGATTCACCTCCGGCGAACAGGAACGAGATGACAGCGTCCGAGATCTCGTCGTTGCTGAGGCGTTGGTTGCTGCTTTCCGCATCACGGGCCGATATCAGGGCGGACAGCAGATCGCCGTGGTCGACGCCACTTTCGCGGCGGCGCGTGATGATCTCATGGGTGGTCGCGATGAGGCGTTCCTTCGCCTTGAGGAACGAGCGGTTCCCCGGCACCGGGAGCCGGGTCAACCACGCCGGCATGAACATCTGCCGGTAGAAGCCTTCGAAAACGACCGCGACATCGCTGATCATCTGCTCAAGCGTCTCGTCAGCCAAGGTGTCCGAGAAGGCGGCGGTCATGAGGATCCTGTTGGTGGCCTTCATGATCTCGCCGGGCACGTCCACGACCTGCCCGTCGCGCCAGGAGCTCACCACTTCCTCGACGTGACTGCTCATCACCTCGGCATAAGCAGGCAGCCGGGCGCTATGGAACGCAGGCTGAAGCAGCCGCCGCAGCCGCCGGTGCCCCTGGTACGGGCAGGATCCCGGACCGTTGCCCAGGACTTCGCGGACGCGGTCGAAGAGCACCCCGCCCTTGTCGAATGTGCGGTCGTCGCGGAGAACCTGCTGAGTGAGATCCGCGTCGCAGACCACGACCATTCCTATGGGGCCCACATGAATGCGTACGAGATCGCCGATAGGGGATAGAGAACCCAGGAACTTCTGCGGATCCCGAAGCAAAGGCAGGCTGTGGCCGAGCAGAGGAAGCGCCTTCGGGGCGGTCGGTACGGTGTCGATGACTGTCATACGCTCCTACTTGCGTCGGTGAAGGTGGTAACGAATCCCGGCCTGCGTCACGCGCTTCGTCGGGTGGCCGAGTCCGCCAAGTGGTGCAGGACCGGCAGGGCGCTCGGGTGGATCGGACCAGGGTCGGCCAGCAGCTTTTCGACGCTGTCCCGGTGCCGGGCGATCATGTCCTCGATACCGGCCCGGGCGCCGGTCTCGATCAGGACGGCCCGGACCTGCTCGGCCTGAGCGTCGGTGAGGTCCGCCCGGCCGAGCAGATCGCGCAGCAGGTCAGCGGAGCGCCCCGAAGCAGTACGCAAAGCGAGCGCGACGAGCGCGGTGTGTTTGCCGTCGCGCAGGTCGTCCATGCGCGATTTCCCGGTCTCGGCGGAGTCTCCGAAAGCGCCGAGCAGATCGTCACGGAGCTGGAATGCCTCGCCGAGCGGCAGCGCGTAGGCGGTCAGTTCATCGAGGAGGTCGTGGTCGGCCCCGGCGAGGACGGCGCCGATGTGCAGGGGCCGCTCGATGCTGTACTTAGAGGTCTTGTAACGCGCGATGGTCAGGGCCCGCTCGACATCATCGGTGGGAAATCCGGTGGCGGCGAGGTCAAGGTACTGCCCGTACATGATCTCCGCGCGCATCACGTCGAGCAGGGGCAGGAGACCGGCGAGCTCGGTGGGTGCGAGACCCGCGGTGTGGATGAGTTCGTCGGACCAGGTCAGCGCGAGGTCGCCGACCAGGATGGCGCCACCGACCCCGAACCGCTCGGCTGCCTTGGGACTGTCACCCGACGCCATGCGCCGGCCGGCCAGGGCTCGGTGCACGGTCGGCACTCCACGACGGATCGAGCTCTGATCCATCACGTCGTCGTGGATGAGAGCGAAGGCGTGGAACATCTCCAGCGCGGCCGCCACACGGATGACGGCCGGTGGCGGAGTCTGCTCGCCGGCAGCGGCTTGCCAACCGGTGATGCACAGAAGCGGCCGCAGTCGCTTTCCGCCTGCGGCCAGGAAGTCGGCTACGACCTCAACGAATGGGGCAGGCAAGTGCTCCCGCTCCGCAGCGGCCTCCTTCTCACGCAGGAATTCCTTCAACACGGCGTCGACGCCGGCCCGTACGCCCGCGAGGGCCGGTATCGCCTGAGGCGCGCGCCACGAGGTGTCGTCCGGCACGGGAGTTTCCCCATCGCCTTCCGCATTCCATAACCGCGTCTCCGCAGCGGGGGGATCCAGGTTCGTATAGGGCTCGTCCGGCGCGAGTACCCCGGAAGCGTCCTTGCTCGACCAGTTTTCCGCGACCTCACCCATTAACGCCAACCTTTCTTGTGGTCACTTGTGTCGAACGTAAGGATGGCAATAGCGTGGCTGGACTTCGAATGTCCCGTCATGGCTCCGCAGCCCGCGTGTCCAGCGGCAGCGCCTTCCGCCTGGAGAACGCAGCCGAACGCCGAAAGATTCACGACAGCATGCGCACCCGGTCGCCGCTTCGAGGTGTCTCAGAGATACATGGCACGGCGGGGCCGCGCTGCCACAACAAGGGTCTTGACTTGCCCCTTGGGCCCAGTCGAATCGACCGCTGGGCCTTCTTTCCAAGTGTCTGAGCGAGGGTTCAAGGTGGCACTCAAGCTGACATCAACAATGGCCGTCACGAGCTCTTCCTGCGGCTCGCCGCGGAGGGTGAATTTTCACCGGCTTTCCACGAAGACAGAAGCCCAATCGGCCGGGATTCCAATACCCTGGACTACTAGCGTCCCTGGCCGATTCTCAAGATCCACATCAACTCCGATCGTTTGGTCGAAGCTCCGACGGTTCGGGAGGGCGCGATCTGTGAGGAAGAGGATCTCTGTCCGGGAACCGGCTCGACAACGACCTGAAGGCATAGCTGAATGTCCCTGGTCAGGACAGTGCTTGACGTTTCGGGCGGGGGTCATGGTGCTGCGTGTCCATTGCACGTTGGAGGATCTCGCCCGTACCCGAGTGGCTCTGCTGGGGCCGATGGCCGAGACACAGCTGAGCTTGCAGATGTTGCAGCGGCGGGACGAGAAGGTGCTGTCGACGGGTGGCGCAAACGGACGCGTCCCCGAGTACCGCCGGATGCACGGGAGTTGGCGGCCTTCGTGGCCGGCCCACGGTGGTGGATGGTTGATCTCTTCACGCTGCTGAGGCCGGTCGCCTCGATCGAGGAGGGGCGGGAGCGCCTGCTGAGTGTGCGCCGAGCGCGTCTGCGTACCGAGCTGTCCCCTAGTTCTCGGCTGATCCGCCTCCGGCCTGCCTGGCTGCCCGACCCGGGTGCACGTGACGGTGCGGTCGAGCGGCTGGCCAACGCCCTTGCCGACTACCACGCCGAGGCCGTCGCCCCCTATTTACCAGCCACCGGCGCCGAAGTCCTCCTGATTACCCCGCGCCACGCAACGCCGCCACGGTCCGCGTCCCACACTTGCAGGCGCGGGCGGCGGAGTGTGGCCGGGGGGTGGTCGACGTCGGACCGGCCTGGGAACTTGCGGCACCGTCCGACATCTCAACGTCGGGGCGGATCACTGCGCGCGCCTCCGCCGCCACCACGCCGGCCGTGAGCGACGCCACTGGTAACACGAGTAGCAGTCGCAGCCGGTCACCGAGGCCGAGTGGTGTGGGCTTTGCATGCCGAGGGGCGACGACCACCGGCTCAGCAATCCCGGCCCACCGCGCGCCGGTCACTGCTCACCCTGGCCGATCGCGGCCAGGGGCAGCCAGGAGAAGAGCACTCGGGCCCCGAGCTCCTCCAAGGCGGCGATCTCCGGGTACCGGAGTTCGTAGCGGGGGCTGATCGAGCTGAGCCATCTGACGAGTGGCCGAGCCCCTACTTGACCAGGCGGAAGGCCGGGTGCTGTAGCCAGGCGGTCAGGAACTCCACATCACCGACGTGCCGAAACCAGCGGCTACCGCCGCCCGTGTCGTAGGAGACCTCTGTGACCGTCCCCGGCAGGGATGCCACCAGTGCCCTCGCCTTGGCGAGGTCCGCCTCGTCGCGCGTCTCGTCGCGCGGGGTGGGGTAGCCCAGGAGTCCGTCGAAGTCGACCAGCGCGCAGAGACGGCGGGCCACAGCGAGGGCCAGGTGGCCGAGCAGCAGATGGTTCTCCGGCCCCGAGCAGCCGGCGCCGAGGACCAGCCCCTGCACCGGTGGCGTCGAGAAGGCCGAGTAGTCCTCGTCCTCCGCCGGTATGCACTCGTCCTCCGACAGGAAGAAGCCGCCGGCGCTGACCGAATCGAAGTTCTGCAGCCCCAGGGGCGAAGCGTCTCGCACCCAGAAGGCCAGATCGCCGCTGGTCTCGGTCTCGACCGGCTCGCAGAAAGTCTCCAACCACGGGACCACTCCGGTCAGGACGTCCTCGATGCCGCAAGGTTCGAAGAGCCACAGCCCAACTGCTGGTCCCGACACGGTGCCTCCCGAAACGAGTGGTCCGGCGCCACACGCGACCTGGTTCTATCAGGCCCTGGAGGCACGTACCTGATCATTTACGAGACACTGCCTACTAAGGGCTGTCCCGTAATCCCCGGTGGATCAGCGCGCGGCGTCAGATGCGGTGCATCGCAAGGCGGAGGGTCGTCCTCATACTGGGCGTAT
>NZ_JBSGZO010000239.1:0-12982 GCF_053611045.1 Streptomyces sp. NPDC054841
CCCTCGTTCCTTCGCCACAGGATCAGCTCGAAGTGGCGAAGGAACGAGGGCGGGATTCCAGGATCAGGCCCAGCTGCCCTTTCCTCCTCCGGTTCCCAGGACGGTGGAGACAGCGCCTGCCTCGAAGTGACCCAGGAGTTTATGACTCTTGTTGAAGAAGTTGACGTTCACGTACAACGCTGTGGCGTTGTACTGGAAGGAGACGGTGTCGCGGTAAAGCGCGTCTATGTCGTCCGTGTAGATGTCACCGAACAGGGCGCCGCCACCGGCGCTACCTATACCGCCTGCGTTGCCGGTGAAGGTCTTCCCGTTCTTGACTGTGACCCCCCAGCGTGTGTAAAAGATGGCGCTGGCGACCTTGCCCGTTGCCGGGTACCTCGTCGCGAGGGACCGCAGAGCCTCCACCGCGGCGTCGATCTCGGGCTGCTCCATAATGCCGTGCATGGAGGTCGCGAAATCGTTCGCAATAATGTCGGGGCTCACTGCCCTCTGTGTCTTTTGCTCCGTCATTTTGCCCTCCTAATGCTTTTGGGGGCGCCGCCGCTGCGGAGGCACTTTTTTCAAACTACGTCGTCGACCATCGTCATGCGCGGCACACTAGGCCAAACGGGTGACGCTCGTTTATGACGGCTCGTAATCGCTGCGGTATTCCTGACGCAAAAGCAATATGCCGCGTGTGGGCTTGCCGCCAAGGAGTGATGGCTTGCCGCTCTTGAGCAATTCGACGCCCCGCCCGAGCCTTCACCGTCCTGGTCCGCGACCGCCGGGGTACCAGCCATCGATCGCACCACCCGCGCCATCCGGTTCAGCCGGGTTCACCGCCCAGTGGCGCCCTCCCGCTGGACCTGTCGCCCTGCGGCAACGACGTCGCGCATCTCCACCAGGAAGCGCCGCACCGTGGTCAGCTCCGCATCCTCGAAGGAACGCATGGCGACGACCATGTTGTTGATCAGCGGTCCGAAGAACGACCAGCCCATAGCGACGGCTTTGTCCTCCACCGCCAACAGGACCCGGCGGCGGTCGTGGGTGTCCCGTTCGCGACGGACAAGACCGAGCCGCTCCAGTCGGTCGATCAGGGCGGTGGTGGAGGCCGAGTTCAGCCCCAGCTTGCTGCCGAGCCGGCCTGGTGTGGCTGCGAGACCGGCCCGGTCGGCCTCCAGCAGGTGGATCAGTGCGCGCACGTCCGTGGGATGCAGCCCGTTGATGTCGGCGAACTCGGCGCCGAAGAGGTCGAGTTCGACCGTGATGGCTCGCAGCAGATGGACCAGTTGGAGAGAGGGGTCCTGGTCGTCCACGTGTTCCCTCCACGCTATTGTCTCGATGGTCGAGAGAGTCGATGGTCGAATGATTTCATGGAGGCGTCATGGATGGCGAAGCGGCCTTCTACGCGGCGTACGACGCCGTGTTGCGACGGTGGCCTGCGGATACCCGAAGCATCGACGTGCCCTCCGCCCACGGCACCACACGGGTCCATCTCTGCGGCCCCGAGGACGCCACCCCGCTCCTCCTGCTGCCCGGCGGCGGAACGACCTCGGCGGCATGGTTCGCCAACATCGAGGCACTCAGCCGCACTCATCGGGTGTACGCGGTCGACCTGATGGGCGACATCGGACGCAGCATCCACGATGGGGCCCCGCTACGCCGCGCCGCAGATCTGATGTCCTGGCTGGACGCGCTCCACGAGGCACTGAGGCTCGACGCAGCCCAACTGTGCGGCCACTCCTACGGAGCCTGGATCGCGCTGAACTACGCGCTGCACGCACCCCATCGGGTCAGCAGGCTCGCCCTGCTCGATCCCACCAACTGTTTCGCCGGTACGAGCCCCCGCTATCTGTTGCGCGCGGTGCCCATGCTGCTGAGGCGCACCGCGGAGCGCCAACGCGCCTTCTTCCGCTGGGAGACCGGGGACGCTCCCCGGGACCCTCTGTGGCGAGACTTCCTGGACACGACCGTCTCCGCCCGGCGGTCGAAGGTCGTCGTGATGCGACGACCCAAGGCTCAGGACCTGCGGGCTTGTGCCGTCCCGACCCTGGTGCTGTTGGCCGAGCGCAGCCGGGCACACGACGTGCGGCACGTCACCGCCGGCGCCCGCCGGCTCCTGCCGAACGCAACCCTCGCCACGCTGCCGGGCGCCTCCCACCACTCCATGCCGACCGAGCAGCCGACCGAACTCAACCGCCTGCTGTCAGAGTTCCTGGCATGACCGTCCGGGGCCGCACCCCGACCACTGCATGACCTCGCACGCTGCCGGGGCGATCCCCCGCCCGCCCTCCGCGCGTAAGCCGACGGACACATCGTGGCCGTTCCCGGGTGGGGCGGGCGTCGGTTTCTGGCCACCGGCCGTTGACAGCCTGCCCGCATGCCGGACATCCGCCTCCCCGTCGACACACGCCGCTGCCAGTTGCTGGGGCTGACCGGCTCGGCGGCTCTGGCGGCGGGCGGTGCGGCCGTCGGCGCCGTACCCGTACGGGACGTGCTCGCGCCGCAGTCGGGGCCCGCCGCGCTGGGTCTGGCCGCGGCGTACTTCGGGCTGGTGCTGCTGATCGCCGCCTGGGCGCTGCTCGGCCGGGCGGTCCGCGGGCCCGAGCCGCCGTCCCCCCGCACCCTGCTGCTCACCCTCGCCCTGTGGGCGGCGCCGCTGCTGGTCGCGCCGCCGCTGTTCAGCCGGGACGTGTACAGCTATCTCGCGCAGGGAGCGATGGTCGACGCCCAGATCGATGTGTACACGCACGGCCCGTCCCAGCTCGGCGGCCTCCTGACCGCCGAGGTCGCACCGATCTGGCAGCACACCCCGACCCCGTACGGCCCCGTCTTCCTCGGCTGCGCCGCCGCGATAGCCGAGTTCGCCCGTACCGAGGTGTCCACCGGCGTCCTCGCCATGCGGCTGGTGGCCCTTCTCGGGGTGGCGTTGATGGTGCTCTGTCTGCCGGCGCTCGCGCGGCACTGCGGCGCCGACCCGCGCACCGCGCTCTGGCTCGGCGCGCTGAACCCGCTCCTGCTGCTGCACCTCGTGGGCGGCGCCCACAACGACGCGGTCATGCTGGGCCTGCTGGGTGCGGGCCTGGTCGCGGCACTCGGCCGGTGGCCGGTCGTCGGCGCCGTACTCGTCACCCTCGCCGCGCTGGTGAAGGCCCCGGCCGCGCTGGGCCTGCTCGCCGTCGCCCTGCTCTGGGCCCGGCGGCTGGACGGCCGGTACCCGCGGCTCCGGGCCATCCTGGCCGTCGGCGGCACCTCCGCCGCCACCACCGCCGCGACGACCGCCCTGACCGGCACCGGCTACGGCTGGATCGCCGCCCTCGACACGCCCGTCTCGCCGCAGAACTGGTCGCTGACCTCCTCGCTCGGCCGGATGACCGGGGCCGTACTGACGGGCGCGGGCAGCGGCCTCGCCGAATTCGCGGTGCCCGCCTGGCACGTGGCCGGTCTCGCCGCCACCGCGCTCGCCGTGCTCGCGTTCTGGAAGCGGCACCATCTGCGCCGCCCGGTGTACGCGCTGGGACTCAGCCTGATGGCCGTCGCCCTCCTGGGGCCGGCGATCCGCCCGTGGTACGTACTGTGGGGACTGTTCCTGATAGCCGCCGCGGCGCCCACCGGCTCGGTGCGCCTGCGACGGGCTACGGCGGTGGCGAGCGGCATTCTTGCCCTCGCGGTACTGCCCAGCGGGTTCGCGCCGGACAATAATCAGCTTTTGATCGCGGTTGGTGGAAGCATTCTGGGGGTGGCGGCGCTGTGGTGCGCATACATGCTGACGGTGCGGGCAGCCAGGAAAGCCCCGCTGAACACGCCGGGCGACGGCCCGACGCGCGATACGCATCCGCTGGGCAGCACGGCATGAGGCTCCCCACGACCACCCGCAGCCGCGTCCTCGTCGCCCTGGCCATGTCGGCCGTGGTCACGTTCTTCCTGGCGACCGTGCCCTTCCACCGGAACTGGTTCGACCTCCACGTCTATTACGGAGCCGTCGACCACTGGATCGGCGGCGGGCCGATCTACGACTACCTCAAGCCGGGCACTCACTACGGCTTCACGTACCCGCCGTTCGCGGCGCTGTGCATGCTGCCGATGACCCTGGTCGGCTGGGACGGCGCGCTCGCGATCAGCCAGCTGATGAACCTCGCGGCGGGCGCCCTCATCCTCTATGTCTGCGCCGACGCGACGATCCGCCGGGAGAGCCGCCACCGGTGGTTCGCCTACTCCGTGGCGGCCTGCGCGTTCGCCCTGCTGGAACCGGTTCGCGACACGGTCAGCTTCGGCCAGGTCAATCTGCTTCTGCTGGCGCTGGTCCTGGCCGACTGCTGGCTGCTGACGGCCGGGCGGGAACGCTTCCCCGCGCTCGGCCGGCTGGCCGGAGTCGGCATCGGGCTCGCCGCCGCGATCAAGCTCACTCCGGCGATCTTCGTCTGCTATCTGCTGGTCACCCGGCGGTACCGGGCGGCAGGTGTGGCCACGGCTGTCGCGGGCGGGGCCACCGCGCTGGCCGCCTGGGTCGCGCCGACCGCGTCGCGTACGTACTGGACCGAGGCGATGTGGAACACCGACCGCGTCGGCTCGCTCGCCTATGTCTCCAACCAGTCCTGGCAGGGCATGCTGGCCCGGCTCACCGAGCCCGTCGCCGAGCCCAGCCGGGCGGTCTGGGCCATCGGCGTACTGCTCCTGCTGTGGCTGTGGGCCCGTCGCGCCCGGCAGGCCGTCGCCGCCGGCGACGAGCTGGCCGGCTTCGCCCTCACCGGCATCGCCGCCTGCCTGGTGAGCCCCGTCACCTGGGTGCACCACCTGGTCTGGCTCGTCCCGGCCCTGGCCGTCCTCGCCGACGCGGGACTGCGCGCGGCCCCGGGCGCGCCCCGCCGCCGCCGGCTGCTGACCTGGGCGCTGGCGAGCTACGCCGTCCTGTGCAGCAGCATGGTCTGGCTGTGGCGCTGGAACGACGGCGGCGTGCCCGGCTTCTTCGGCAGCAACGCCTACGTCTGGATATCGCTGATCCTGCTGCTCCTGCTTCCGCTCGGGCGGGCAGCGCGCGGGGACGGGCCGTACGACGGCGGGGGCCCGTCTGCAACGATGGGCGCATGCGCGCACGCTTCGAGGTCCCCCTCAAAATCGGTGCCGGCATCGCGGCAGTCGGCGCAGCCGGCATCGCCTACGCAGCCGGGTTCGAAGCCCGTTCCTTCCGGCTCAGGCGGGTGACGGTACCCGTCCTGCCGCGCGGGATGCGCCCGCTGCGCGTACTCCAGGTCTCCGACATCCACATGGTGAGCGGACAGCGCAAGAAGCGCGCCTGGCTCCAGTCCCTGGCGGGACTGCGCCCCGATTTCGTCGTGAACACCGGCGACAACCTGTCCGATCCGAACGGTGTCCCCGAGGTGCTCGACGCCCTCGGTCCCCTGATGGACCTGCCCGGCGTCTATGTCTTCGGCTCCAACGACTACTACGGCCCGACGCTGCGCAACCCGGCCCGCTACCTGCTGGAGAGGGTCCAGGGCCGCCACGGCCTCAACGGCAACGCCCCGGCGGTCGGCGTCGTCCACAACCCGTGGGAAGACATCCGGGACGCCTTCGACGCGGCGGGCTGGGTCGGCCTCAACAACGCCCGCGGCCGGCTCAAGCTCGAGAACGGCGTGGAGCTGGCCTTCACCGGCCTGGACGACCCCCACATCAAGCGCGACCGCTACGAATCGATCGCCGGCGGCCCGGAACCGGACGCCGACTTCTCCCTCGCCGTCGTCCACGCCCCCTACCTGCGCTCCCTCGACGCCTTCACCACCGAGGGCTACCCCCTGATCCTGGCGGGCCACACCCACGGCGGCCAGCTGTGCATCCCCTTCTACGGCGCCCTGGTCACCAACTGCGACCTCGACACGGACCGCGTGAAGGGCCTCTCCACCCACGAGGTGGCGGACCAGCTCTCCTACCTCCACGTCTCGGCGGGCTGCGGCACCAGCCGCTACACCCCGGTACGGTTCGCCTGCCCACCGGAGGCGACACTGCTGACGCTGACCGCGCGCGCCTGAACGGGGACCGATCGCGGTTGGCCCTGGTGAGGCCCCCGAAAAACCGGATTTCGTCTCCGGGCGCGGGTGGGCTAAAGTAAACGACGTCGCCGCGAGAGCGAGTGACATCGGGGTGTAGCGCAGCTTGGCAGCGCGCTTCGTTCGGGACGAAGAGGTCGTGGGTTCAAATCCCGCCACCCCGACAGCTGAAATACCAGGTCAGGGCCGGTCTTCCTTCACGGGAAACCGGCCCTGACTCGTTCCTCGGAGCCTCTGGGGAGTGAACGGGGAGTGGATCAAGGCGCGCGGTTGCTTCTTCGCTTGGGCTTCCCTGACAGCCTTCGCCTTCGCTGCGGCCTTCCTAAGGGCTGTCCCGTAATCCCCGGTGGATCAGCGCGCGGCGTCAGATGCGGTGCATCGCAAGGCGGAGGGTCGTCCTCATACTGGGCGTATTCGGGCGATCCGACAACGCAGCGAGGTGCCGTAGCTGTCGTCGTGCGCCCGCCGGGGATTACGGGACAGCCCTTAGCCGCCCGCTCCTTCTTCTTCTCCTCGAAGGCCGCCCTTGTTCGAGCCGCCGCCTCCTTCTGTCGCTGGATTCGGTCAGCGTCGGCCGGACGTACCCAGACGTGCGGATACTTGGGCGCTGGTGTCTCGCGTGGACGTGGGGCTCGCCGGGACTACTCCTCGCCGGCCAGCAGGAGTCGTTTGTACTTGCCCAGCTTCGGGCGTTCGCTTCTCGTTAGATGCTCGGCCAGCTGGTTCACCTCGTTCCATGCTGCGTTCCGCGCGGCTCTGGCGGCTGGCCAGTCGCGCTGAGATATCGCAGCCTTCAAGTCAGCCATGTGCTCGTCGAGCTTTCGCTTCGCCGCCTTCTCTCTCCTGGACAGGCCTGGAAGCTGCTTCTGCTTGGCTTGTCGAGCCTCCCAGTCAGGGCCGCCGGTGAGGAGGCGTGCGCGAGGGCGAGCTCTATGCGTCATTGGCTACTCCTGGGTCTGGAGCGTCTCGACGAGCTGGGAATCGTGATCCCGGAGGTCTGGGAGATGGGGCCTGGGGTTCTTGCCCTTGTTCGTGCCCTCGGCAATCCCAAGAGGACCAGCGGGCGACACCGGAGCAGTCGGCGCACTCGCGCACCGCTCCGGTCCGGCACATACAACGGGCCCGGGTTGCACCGGCGGCTGCCGACGGCGTCCCGCATGCCGTCATCGCCGCCGCCTCGGGTTGCACGGGTGGGGTCAGCACGTGGGGACGGAGCCCTCGGAGAACCCGGCGTTGCAGGTCTGGACGGTCTTGTTCCGGTCGTCGGCCGGCAGGTTGTCGTGCACGATCGCCCGGTCGGTGGTGTCGTCGGTGGCGAGATCGGCAGGAAGCCGCCGTTGACCCGGATGCCCGCTCCCTTGCCTCGGTGTGCGTCGCGAAAGACTTCGGGCAGAAATATCGCGCGCGGGCGAAATGCTTCGGTTGCTTCGTCGATCGCCGTTCTGCTGAGGTTGAGAGGTCCGAATATCCCGTGCGGGAACCGTGTTCGAGGGAACCCGCGCAACCTGATGAAAGGACACCAGAGTGACTTCTGCCGACGAGCGGCTCCCCGGTACGCGTCCCGAGCAGGGGCGCCAGTACGGACGTTCCGTGCGTCTGCGGTCGGTGCCGGCCGGTGTTGCCCTCGGCGACCAGTCGTACTGACGCTGGATTCGCGGGGGAGAAGCGCGGCGGCTGAGGGCAACGGAAACACCGGCAAGCCCGGTGGGGCCGGGCGCGAGGACTCCGGGCGGACTGCTCGAAGACGGTGCAGCCCGGTGGGAGGGTCAAGTCCCCCCAACGTTCCTTCGGGAGGGTCCGGGCTGCCGGCTGTGCTCCGGCGGCGAGGTCGCGGTGCCCGGCTGGGACCGGGTGGCGCCGACCTCGCGTGAAGCCGCCGCCGCCAGGCTCAGGACAGAGTGACGACAAGCAGGTGGGACGGTCTGTCGCCACGGCATCACGGGTTCGAGGACCACACAGGAGAGAGCAGCTGTGCGAGTCCTGGACGCCGGCGATCCGTCAGGCAGCACCGGCGGTCCACCTGCCAGAACAAGGATGGGATCGCGGTCTGCATGAAATCCGAAGGCTCCCGGGGGACACGCGGCGCGGAGGGGACCTCCATGGAGGTCAGCCGCTTCCTACGCAACCCGATCACCGTCGGCCGGAGGGGACAGGAGGCGGACGGAACGCCCGTGCCGCCCAGCCTTCCTCCCATCACCACGCCCGAGGAGTCGCGGCGGCGTCGCGAGCCGGAGGCGCCCGCTCAGGTGCCCGAGCTGCGGCACCTGGCCCTCATCGTGGACGGCAATCGGACCTGGGCGAAGGCGCGCGGCCTGAGCACCATGGAAGGCCACCGGGCCGGCGGCAACAAGGTCCTTGAGGTTCTCGACTGGTGTGAGGACTACGGCATCCGGACCGTGACATTCTGGGCGCTGTCGATGGCGAACCTGGACCGGCCGGCCGCGCAGCTGGACCCGCTGCTGGCGGTCATCGAGGACGGGATGAACTATCTCGCGGACGCCGACCGCTGGTCCGTCAATCCGATCGGCGCGTTCGACCTGCTTCCCCCACGTACCGCGCGGGCCATGCGAGCGGTGAAGGAACGGTCGGCGCAGTCCGCGGGGATGCGCGTCAACGTGGCCGTGGGGTACGGCGGGCGGCAGGAACTCGTGGACGCTGTCCGCCGATCCGTGGCCGAGCTGGCGGCACGAGGTCTCGGGGCCGAGGAGATCGCCGGGGCTCTGGACGAGCAGGCCATAGCGCGGCACCTGTACACGAGCGGGCAGCCGGATCCGGATCTGGTGATCCGGACCTCGGGTGCGCAACGCCTGTCCGGTTTCATGCCCTGGCAGGGCTTCCAGAGCGAGCTGTACTTCTGCTCCGCTCTGTGGCCGGATCTGACGCGCGATGACTTCGATGCCGCGCTCGAGTCCTACCGGCTGCGTTCACGTACCCGCGGAGTCTGAACGGTCCGCGCCCGGCGTCCTGCCGACTCGCCGGACCTGTTCGGCCCGCAGGGTGAGGAGTGCGGGTCGGCCTGTCACCAGCGCATCGAAGCTCCGCCGGTACGGGATGGCCTTCTCGGGTCGTCCTGTACGGGCGGGGCCTTGCTGCGTTGTCGGCTGCCGGACGCCGAGGGGGAGTTGGTGTCCGGTGCTGCCCGGCGTCGACGTCGGACGGGGAGCCGGGTGTCCCTGCGTCCGGTCCACCTGGTGCGGGGGTGGGGGCTGCTGGTCGGGGGGTTGTTGCGGCGTGGTGCCGGCCGTGCTGGTGGAGGCACCGCGGTCGCCGCCGGTGCCGCTCCGGCTGAGGGCGGGTCGGCGAAGGCGTCTTCCCGGTGGAACCGCCTCAGGGCGACCGGATCGCGCTGATTGTCGTGTGTGTCCACGTGTGTCGGCGATCGGGTCTTCGCTGTGGGCGGCGATGTCGGCGGTGGTCGAGGTCGCGATGCGTTCCGGCTTCGCCCCCGGGGTGCTTCGCCGTCCATGGCCGCCCGGCGTGCCGGACCTCGCCGGGTACTGCCCTTGGGCCTGGTCGGGGTACCCGCGGTGAGGGTCTTGGTGGGGGCGGGTCGGACGCCCTGATGCCCGATGGGGCCGGGTCCGGGTTCCGTGGTGAGTCGGAGGGTTCCGCGGCCCCGCCAGAGCCGCTCACGCCCACTTCACGCCGTGCTGGGCGAGCTGCGGCAGCTGCCCCGGGGTGAGCTTCGCGCGGCGGGTCGGCCCGCGACACCCGGGCTTCGCCTCCGCCGCGGCCTTCGCGGCCCCCAGCTCAAGGTCCGGCTCGATGCGGATCGCCGTGAGCAGATCCTGCTGGTCGGCTTCCAGGCCAGGGCAGCCGGCCCGCTGCGCCACGACCCAGCGGCCGAGCTGCTCGCCCTCGAACACCGTCTCCTCGGGCAGCTGCGCCCAGTCGACGCGGCCGCCGGGGCCAGCCACCACTGCCTGGTGTTAGGGATCCTCCGGACTGGGTGGTGAGTCTAGGTCCGGCTCTGCGGTGTCGACCGGCTACAGGGGTGGCTACCGACAGATTTGGTCCAGGTTCGGAAGTTTCGGTTGTCATGATGATCTCCCACTGTTGGCCTTGAACCGGCTTCGTCGGAGAACCGGCGGAGCGTCAACAGACGGGAAGAAAGCATGAGTTCTCGTAGCGAGCAGCCCAGCACCGAGCCCGCCCCGCAGGCTCGCTGCGCCCCGCGCTCGTAGCACGGGGCTCATGGCCGCGAGCGGCGCTCACGCCCTTCTCGGCAGCATGGCCGCCGCCACCGCGCAGGAAGCCGGAGAGGGCGCGGACGATCGGAACACCGGCGGAGTCTCGACCCTCGGCCAGGCTGGAAGGCACGTCACTGATCTTGGGCGCTCCACCCGATGGGGACTGCTGGGGCCGCGGCAAACCGGCCCCGCCGCTTCCGGACCGGAGCCCGCAGCGGCGACCCACCGTGCGGCGGTCGCCGGGTCGGCTGTGGGCGAACTGCTTGAACTGCAGGCGGCCGTCAACGTCGAGACGGTCGCTCGCACGCTTGGATCGGCCGTAGCGACATCACGTGAAGGTGCCGCCACCGGCGGCCTCAGGACGTATCGACAACAGGAAGGTGGGACGGTATGCCGCCAGGACACTACGGATTCGAGGACCACACAGGAGAGCAACTGCGTGTGTCGGAAGTACCGGCGATCCGCCAGGCCGCCACTCGAAGACTTGCCGGCCGGCACAACATCGAGATCGCGGTCTGGATGAACTCCGAGGGCTACCGGGGAACGCGCGGCGCACAGTGGAACTCCGTGACGGTCGGCCGTCTCCTCCGCAACCCGATCATCGCGGGCTTGAAGGCGCAGGAGGACGGCACGCTCGTGCCGACCGGTCACCCCTCCATCATCGACCCGGACCGCTGGCTGCCCGAGCGGGCCAAGGACGTCCCGCGCGGAGCGATGGTCCCGTTCAGCGCGGGCAGCCGCACGTGCATCGGCGACGTCTTCGGCCGGGCCGAGACCACCCTCACGCTGGCCACGATCGCCGCCCGCTGGAAGCTGCGGCCTGTGCCCGGCGCCGAGCCGCACACCGCCGTTCCGAAGGCCTCCCACGGCACAGGCCCGTATCCGATGGTGCCGACACCCCGACCGATACCCCGACCGGCACCGCAGCACCCGGCGGAGCCCGGCCGGCGGCGGGCGGGAAGCGCGGCATGACCGAGCACCTGCACCGGACGGCCCTGACCCGGCCCACCGCACTCGAGTCCATGGAACGCTGCCGGGAACTGGTCGACCCGGCCCTGCGCAGGACCGTCTGCGGGCTCCACCGCGACGTTCGCGACGTGGCAGCGTACGCGTTCGGCTGGTGCGACCTCGACGGGACACCGCGCGCGGCCGGCGGCGGGAAAGGCCTGCGACCCGCCCTCGCCCTGCTGACGGCCGAGGCCGTGGGAGGTCGGCCCGAGGCGGCCGTGGCCGGTGCCGTGGCCGTCGAACTCGTGCACGTGTTCTCTCTGTTGCACGACGACATCATGGACGGCGACGAGCAGCGAAGACACCGGGAAACCGCGTGGAAGGCGTTCGGGGTGGGGCGAGCGCTGCTGGCCGGAGACGCCCTGTTGGCCCTCGCGCTGGCGGCCCTGACCGAGAACGTCGGCCACCTGCCCCCGAACGCCGTCACCGCCGCGACCGCGCTGCTGGCGGACACCCTTGTCGAGCTGGTCAACGGACAGGCGGCCGACGCCGCCTTCGAACTGCGGCCGTGGACCGGACCCCGAGCAGTCACGGTCCACGAGTACACCAGCATGGCGGCGGGCAAGACCGGGGCCCTGCTGGGCTGCGCGGCGGGGCTCGGCGCCCTGCTGGCCGGCGCTCCCGCGCCGACGGTGGCCGCCATGACCCGGATGGGCCGCGACCTCGGCACCGCCTTCCAGGCCGTGGACGACCTGCTGGGGATCTGGGGTGACCCCGCCGTGACGGGCAAGCCCGTCTTCAATGACCTGCGGCGGCGCAAGAAGACCCTCCCGCTGATCCACGCACTGTCCGCTGGCGCGCTCGGACAGGAGATCGCCGAGCTGTTGGACCGCCCCCTGGACACCGCGGATGCCGAGTGGACCCTGCACCGGACCGCCGCCCTGATCCAGAAGGCCGACGGTGACACCCAGACCGCCGCTCAGGCCCGGCGCGACCTCGACCGCGCCGTGGCGGCGCTCGGCACCGTGACCACGCACCCCGGTGCCACCGCGGACCTCGTCGCGCTCGCCGAGTTCGTCGCCGACCGCCGCCACTGAGTTCCCCGCCAGCAGGTGCGCCACACCCCCCGACCGCAAGGAGAGCACCCCATGACGGCCGTCGCTCCCGGCTCACCCCCGAGCTGACCTTCCATCTGATAGCGCGGGGACCCGACTGGACCCTGCGCGTCGGGCTGGAAGGCCCGGTCGGGCTGAACCACCTCGACCAGATCACCGTGCTGGTGCGGGATGAGCCCGGCGTCGACCATCATTTGACGCCGGCCACCACCGAAAGCGAGCGCGCCGAGCTCGCCGAGGTGGTCTGCTCGCCGCCGCGGTTCACCCCCAACGTGGACGGCGTCGCCCTGCCCGGCCGTGAAACCGTCCTTCCGCGGCTGGAGCGTGGGGACTGCCGGCCGGCCCGCCGGCCGGTGAGGCAGCGCGGGTAGGAGACGCCGGGTTCGGCGTCTCCTACGGCCTCGACGAGGATGTCGTGCTCCCAGTTGTCGCCGAAGTCGTAGGTGTAGCCGAACCGCGCGCCGACGCCGGGTGCGATCTGGTCGAGGCGCACCGCCGTCGCGCTGCGGATCCCCAGCTCCCGATCGGTGACGCCGTACCGTTGCCCACCGGTCTCGAAGACCCACATGTGGTAGTCCTCCCACCCGAACGCGGCCTGGATCAGGTCGTGCAGCCGCCGCAGGTCCGTGCTCGACGGCACCTGTAGGCGACGCCAGATCGGGGGCCGGGAGCCGGACAGGGCGACCTTGACACCCCGACATAGATC
>NZ_JBSGZO010000240.1:0-2079 GCF_053611045.1 Streptomyces sp. NPDC054841
GAGGCACTATGCCCCCGGCGACCACTCACGGTGAGCCCAAGCCCTCATCGGCCACGGAATACGCGAGTCTCGATTACGCGAGGTCGCCAGTTCTGGACCCCACGTCGGCACACCGACCGGCTGAGACGCCGACCGGGTCCCGCTGATCAGAACAACCGGGACCCGTTCACTTCGCCGATCAGATCTAGCGGGAACCGCACACCCACTGGGAACGGACACCAGCAGCGGGGCAGGATCAGCCGCCGCCCGAGTGATTGAGCACACTTTTGCAAGCACATGCTTGCAATAGTTAGCGGAGGTGCTGCACCATCGGAGCATGGCATCCCTCAACGTCGGCAATCTCGGTGAGTACCTCCGCGAGCAGCGGCGCAACGCGCAGCTCTCGTTGCGGCAGCTCGCCGACGCCGCCGGGGTGTCCAATCCGTACCTGAGCCAGATCGAGCGCGGGCTGCGCAAGCCGAGCGCGGAGGTGTTGCAGCAGGTCGCCAAGGCGCTGCGGATCTCGGCCGAGACGCTCTACGTACGGGCCGGGATTCTGGACGAGCGGGAGCGGGACGAGCTGGAGACGCGAGCCGTCATCCTGGCCGATCCCTCGATGAATGAGCGGCAGAAGCAGGTGCTTCTGCAGATCTACGACTCGTTCCGCAAGGAGAACGGCTTCGACGCCGATACGGATAAGGACACCGCCGAGGACGGCCCCCGCACGGCCGCAGGACGTGGTGCCGACCAACCCTCAACACCCGAAGACTGAACTGAGACATCTGCGATCCGGGAGGACCACAGTCATGGCCATCACCGATGACCTGCGTAAGACCCTCACCGACCCGACTCCCCTCTACTTCGCGGCCGGTACGGCCGACCTCGCCGTCCAGCAGGCCAAGAAGGTGCCCGGGCTGATCGAGCAGCTGCGGGCCGAGGCGCCCGCGCGGTTCGAGGCCGTGCGGGAGACCGACCCGAAGGCCGTGCAGGCGAAGGTGACCGCGCAGGCCAAGGAGGCCCAGGCCACCGTGCAGGCCAAGGTCACCGAGGTGCTCGGGAACATCGACACCGACCTGAAGAAGCTGGGCGAGACCGCTCAGGACCTGGCGCTGCGTGGCGTGGGCGTGGCCGCCGAGTACGCGGTCAGGGCCCGTGAGACGTACGAGAAGGTCGCCGAGCACGGTGAGCAGGCCGTGAAGGCGTGGCGCGGCGAGGCCGCCGAGGAGATCGCGGAGATCGCCGTCGCCGTCGAGCCCAAGGCGGACGAGCCGAAGGGCGCGCAGCAGCCGAAGGCCGCGGACGCGCCCCAGGCCAAGGCGGAGGCGAAGGCCGAGGACACGAAGCCTGCCCCGCCGGCCGCTCGTAAGCCCGCCGCCCGTAAGCCCGCGGCGAAGAAGGCCACCTCCCCGCAGACCGGGAAGTAGCCGGCACGCTTCCCGCAGGCCGGGAAGCAGGCGATCACACCCCACGGGCCACTGCACGGGCCCGCTCCACGGGCCGGGCACCTTCGAGGTTCCCGGCCCGTTGTCCGGGTACGTTGGCCATGTCCTGGCCGTACCTTGGTCGTGAGGCGCTTCAACTCACTAGGCGGTGCTCAGCATGTTGCTCGCAGGATTCGGCACGATTCTCTGGCTGCTCAACCTGGCCATGCTCGTTCTGGCCGTGGTGGCGTTGGGCTTCGCGGCCTTCGCTCGTGAGGACGCCTACCGGGCGGCGGACAAGCAGACGAAGACGTTCTGGCTGATCATGCTGGGCATCACGGTCGCCGTGAACCTGTTGGTACCGATGCTGTTCCTGCAGATCGCCGGGCTGATCGCCACGATCGTCTTCATGGTCGACGTGCGCCCCGCGCTCCAGCAGGTCTCCGGCGGAGGCGGCCGGCGCGGTGGCTCCAGCAGCGACGGGCCGTACGGGCCGTACAACGGCGGACGGTAAGGCTCGGTAAGGCTCCGTAGGGCCTGGTAGGACCGGGTAGACCCGGTAGGGTTCGGTTGCGCCTGCTGAAGCCAGGCAAACCCGGCCCGCGGGCCTCAGCCCCGTCAGCTCTGCCTCGGGTCCGCCTCGGCCCTGTCAGCCCCGCCTCGGGCCCGCCTCGACCCG
>NZ_JBSGZO010000240.1:2177-12977 GCF_053611045.1 Streptomyces sp. NPDC054841
CTCGCCAGTCCTGCCTCGGGCCCGCCTCGACCCCCGTCAGCCCCGCCTCGCCAGTCCTGCCTCGGGCCCGCCTCGACCCCCGTCAGCCCCGCCTCGCCAGTCCTGCCTCGGGCCCGCCTCGACCCCCGTCAGCCCCGCCTCGGCCCTGTCCGCCCGCGTCAGTCCCGCACCCGGTCCAGCAGCAGCACCGCCACGTCGTCCGTCAGATCGCCGCCGTTCAGCTCACGCACCTCTGCCACCGCGGCCTCCAGCAGCGCCTCGCCGCCCAGCCCCGCCGTCACCTGGCGGTTGACCATGTCGACCATGCCGTCCTGGCCCAGCCGGTCCCCGCCCGGTGAGGTGCGGCCCTCGATGAGCCCGTCCGTGTACATCATCAGGCTCCACGCGCGGCCCAGCTCGACCTGGCGGCGCGGCCAGCGGGCCTTCGGGAGCAGGCCCAGCGCCGGGCCGCCGTTCTCGTACGGGAGCAGCTGCGCGGGCCGGCCCTTGCGGACGACCAGCGGGGACGGGTGGCCGGCCAGGCACAGGCCCGCACGCCGCCCGTCGGGCGCGATGTCGACCGTGCAGAGGGTCGCGAAGATCTCCTCGCTCTCCCGCTCGTGCTCCAGCACCTGCTGGAGGGTGGAGAGCAGCTCGTCACCGCACAGGCCGGCGAAGGTCAGTGCCCGCCACGCGATCCGCAGCTCCACACCGAGCGCCGCCTCGTCCGGCCCGTGGCCGCAGACGTCGCCGATCATCGCGTGGACCGTGCCGTCCGGCGTGCGGACCGTGTCGTAGAAGTCGCCGCCGAGCAGCGCGCGCGAGCGTCCCGGACGGTAGCGGGCCGCGAAACGCAGATCGGAGCCCTGGAGCAGGGGAGTGGGCAGCAGGCCGCGCTCCAGCCGGGCGTTCTCCTGGGCCCGCAGCCGGGACTCGGTCAGCTTCACCTGGGTGCTGTCGGCGCGCTTGCGCTCGACGGCGTAGCGGATGGCGCGGGTCAGCAGCCGCCCGTCCAGCTCATCGCGGAGCAGGAAGTCCTGTGCCCCCACCCGGACCGCTTCCGCCGCGCGCTCGGCGTCCGCGTTCGTGGTCAGCGCCAGCACGGCGTGGCGCGGCGCGAGGCGCAGGACGTGCCGCAGCACGGCGAGCGCGTCGCCGCTGTCGCGGTCGCGGGTGGGTCCGGGCAGCGCGAGGTCGACGAGGATGCAGTGGACGTCGTCCGTGAGGAGCCGCTCCGCCTCGGTGAGGTTGCG
This sequence comes from Streptomyces sp. NPDC054841, assembly GCF_053611045.1. Classification (NCBI taxonomy): domain Bacteria; kingdom Bacillati; phylum Actinomycetota; class Actinomycetes; order Kitasatosporales; family Streptomycetaceae; genus Streptomyces; species Streptomyces sp. NPDC054841. The sequence goes on from NZ_JBSGZO010000240.1 coordinate 3,410, forward strand.
GGCGGTGCGGATGCGCACACGGGTGCCGGCCGCGTCGAGCAGCTCGGGAACGGTGAAGGTGCCCGCCGGGTCGTCCTCGATGACGAGGAGGGTGAGGGTGATGTCGCCACCGGACGTGGTTTCCGTGACGGATCCTGCGTCGGCGGGTCCTGTTGCGGCGGGTCCTGGGGCGGCAGTGCCTACGGCGACTGGTGAGCCGGTCCGCTGGCGCGGAACGGGTACGGGCATCGTTTCGGTTCCTTCCCTCCCCCCGAGGGCGCGGGCGTGACGACGATCGACGTCCCGCCAGACGGGGACCATAGCGGTAGCCGGGGGTGTGGGGGAATGGCGTTTCGGGAAGAGTCGATGGCATATGCCGCGCATCGGGAGGTAGTTGCCCTCCGGGTGATGACGAACGTCACGCACCACGGGTGAGCCGGGTCACGCAACTCCCGCGTGACCCGGCTCACTCCGCCCGTTTTGATGTGGTTTCACTCACTTGTCCGGGCGGACGACCCCCAGGATCGCCATCGAACCGGCGCCCGCGAGCGTCACGTTCCGCCCCGGCCGCGGCGCGTGCACGATGGCCCCGTCGCCCACGTACATCCCCACGTGGCTCGCGTCGGAGTGGTAGATGATCAGGTCGCCCGGCCGCATGTCCTTGATGTCGATGCGCGGCAGCAGCCGCCACTGCTCCTGCGAGGTGCGCGGGATGCCGCGACCCGCCGCCGCCCACGCCTGCGAGGTCAGCCCGGAGCAGTCGTACGAACCCGGCCCCTCCGCGCCCCACACGTACGGCTTTCCGATCTGCTTCGTCGCGAACTCGACCGCGGCCTTGCCCTGCTCGCTCGCGCGGCCGTTGATCTCCTTGAGGACGCCGGATCCCAGCCAGGCCGTCTGCGCCTTGTACGCGGCGTCCTGCTCCAGCTTCAGCAGCCGGGCCAGCTCCTCCTTCTGCAGCTGCGCCTCTATCTTCTTCGCCGCGGCGATCTGCTTGTTGATCTCCTTCTTGGCCTTCTCCTGCTTGACCCGGTTGGCCTCCAGCTTCGCCCACTGGGTGCTGGCCTCCCTGCTGTACGCGGCCAAGTTGGCCTGCGTCCGCGTCAGTTCCCCGAGGAGGTCCTTGGTCGCCTTCTGGCCTGCCTTGAGGCGGCCGGCGCCGTCGAGGAAGAGCTGCGGATCGCTGGTGAGGACGAGTTGCGCCTCGGGCGGCAGGCCGCCGCCGCGGTACTGGGCGCGGGCGGTGGCGCCGGCGCGGTCCTTGAGGTCGTCGATCCTGGCCTGGCCCTTCACTATCTCCTGGGCCAGCTTCACGATCTGCGCCGACTGTTTGTCGGCCTGCTCCTCCGCGAGGTTGTACGCGTCGGTGGCGGAGGCCGCCTTGCGGTAGAGGCCGTCGAGCTCCGTGCGCACCTCTTCGAGGCTCTTCTTCGGGGCCCCGGGCGGCGCGGGCGCGGCGAAGGCCTGGGCCGGCGGCACCAGCAGCGTCACGGCGCAGACCACGGTGATCGCGGCGGCGGCACAGCGGCGTCGGTTCACAAGTCCCCCTCCGGACAAGGCCTGACAATTCTCATATATGATTTACCGTCAGTAACTTACGTTTGCCGACGTGATGGTGCCACGACCCGCGCCAAAGAGACAGAGCCAGTCGGATGGTTCACGGTGACGATCACTCTCACCGGTCTCAGACGAACAAACCCCGGGCCGCGTTCCCCCCGCCGCCCCTTCGCTGTCTGTTCAGCCCGAATTGGGCGCCAGGGCCGACCAGTTCACCGTGACTTCGCCCTGCCGCCACCGCCGCAGACCATCCGTCCCGGTGCCCGTCAGCGGCCAGTCGGCGGACAACTCCCGTACGGCCCTTATCCAGCGCTGCCGGGCGCCGAGTGAGGCATACGGAGCAGCGGCGGCCCACGCCCGGTCGAAGTCGCGCAGGAACGCGTGCACCGGCTCGCCGGGCACATTGCGGTGGATGAGCGCCTTGGGCAGCCGCTCGGCGAGGTCCGAAGGCCGCTCCAGCGAGCCCAGCCGGGTGGCGAAGGTGACGGTCCTGGGCCCCTCGGGGCCCAGCGCCACCCACACGTGCCGCCGCCCGATCTCGTCACACGTCCCCTCGACCAGCAGCCCGCCGGGCGCGAGGCGGGCGCACAGCCGCTCCCAGACCGCGGCCACCTCTTCCTCGTCGTACTGCCGCAGCACGTTCGCCGCCCTGATGATCAGCGGGCGCCCGTCGGTGTCCGGCAGCGGGACCTCGAAGCCGCCGTGCAGGAACCGCAGCTGTTCGCGCTCGTACGGCTTGGCCGCCTCGACCCGCGCCGGCTCGATCTCGATGCCGACGACCCGGGTGCGGGGCTCGGCGGTCCGCAGCCGGTGCAGCAGTTCCACGGCGGTCCAGGGGGCCGCCCCGTACCCGAGGTCGACCGCGACCGGGGCGGCGGCCGAGCGGCGCAGCGCCGGGCCGTGCACGGCGGCGATCCAGCGGTCCATGCGGCGCAGCCGGTTCGGATTGGTGGTGCCGCGGGTCACCGCGCCCACAGGGCGGGACGGGGGCGGGGTGGAGCGCGGGGGCATGCAACCGAGGGTAAGGGGCGGACCGGGGTGGCTGTGACACGCCGTGAGGCCTTGGCAATGATTCGGTAAAGGGGGAAATGAAAGAGGGGGTTCCACTGTTGACGGGCCTTGGAGGGCAGTGCGTGCTCTCCCCTTCGGCATGCCCTTGGGGCCATGCCTGCGCACCCGAGCGGAGAGGACCGTCCACGTGAGTCAGTACGTGTCCCGGCTCGCCGGCACCCTGGCGGCGCCGCCCCGGCTGCGGCTGCCCGGCCAGCACCGCAAGCCGCGCCGTATCGCCATGCTCAGCGTGCACACCTCGCCCCTGCACCAGCCGGGCACCGGCGATGCGGGCGGTATGAACGTCTACATCGTGGAGCTCGCCAAGCGGCTGGCCACCATCGGCATCGAGGTCGAGATCTTCACCCGGTCGACCGAGGGCGGGCTGCCCCCGGTCGTCGAGCTCGCGCCCGGCGTGCTGGTACGGCACATCGACGCCGGGCCGTACGAGGGCCTGGCCAAGGAGGAGCTGCCGGCCCAGCTGTGCGCCTTCACACACGGCGTGATGCAGGCCTGGGCGGGCCACCGGCCGGGCCACTACGACCTGGTCCACTCCCACTACTGGCTCTCCGGCCACGTCGGCTGGCTCGCGGCCGAGCGCTGGGGCGTCCCCCTCGTCCACGCCATGCACACCATGGCCAAGGTCAAGAACGCGGCGCTCGCGGACGGCGACACCCCCGAGCCCGCGGCCCGCGTGATCGGCGAGACCCAGATCGTCGACGCCGCCGACCGGCTGATCGCCAACACCGCGGAGGAGGCCGGCGAGCTGATCCGCCACTACGACGCCGACCCCGCCAAGGTCGCCGTCGTCCATCCCGGTGTGAACCTGGACCGCTTCCGGGTCGCGGACGGCCGGTCCGCCGCCCGCGCCCGCCTCGGCCTCCCGCAGGACGCCGTGATCCCGCTCTTCGCCGGCCGTATCCAGCCGCTGAAGGCCCCCGACGTGCTGCTGCGCGCGGTCGCGCTGCTGCTGGAACAGGACCCCTCACTGCGCTCCCGGATCGTCGTGCCGGTCGTCGGCGGGCCGAGCGGCAGCGGCCTCGCCAAGCCGGAAGGGCTGCAGAAGCTGGCGGCCCGGCTCGGCATCGCCGATGTCGTGTGCTTCCGGCCGCCCGTCGCCCAGGACCGGCTCGCGGACTGGTTCCGGGCCGCGTCCGTGCTGGTCATGCCCTCGCACAGCGAGTCCTTCGGCCTGGTCGCCATAGAGGCGCAGGCGACCGGCACCCCCGTCGTCGCGGCCTCCGTCGGCGGACTGCCGGTGGCCGTACGGGACGGCTCCACCGGCTTTCTGGTGCCCGGACACGATCCCGCCGACTACGCCCGCGCGCTGCGCCGCTTCGTCGACGACCCGCGTCTGACGAGCCGGATGGGCGCGGCCGCCGCCGCGCACGCCCGCTCCTTCGGCTGGGCCACGGCCGCCTCGGCCACCGCCGAGGTCTACACGGCGGCGATGCACGCACACCGCCGTCGCGTACGCTCCCACCATGGCTGACGTGCGGCAGATCATCGAGGCGTACCTCAAGGACGCCGAACTGGAGTGGGAGAGCCCCGCGCCGGGCTCGTACGTCATCAAACTCCCCGGCACCCGCAAGCTGTCGACGACCTGTTCGCTGATCGTCGGTCAGCACTCCCTCTCCCTCAACGCCTTTGTCATCCGCCACCCGGACGAGAACGAGGCGGGCGTCCACCGCTGGCTGCTGGAGCGCAATCTCAAGCTGTACGGCGTGAGTTACGCGGTCGACCCGCTCGGCGACATCTATCTCGTCGGCAGGCTGCCGCTCGCGGTCGTCGACCCGGACGAGCTGGACCGGCTGCTGGGCACGGTCCTGGAAGCGGCGGACGGCGGCTTCAACTCCCTGCTGGAGCTGGGCTTCGCGAGCGCGATCCGCAAGGAGTACGCGTGGCGGGTGGCGCGCGGCGAGTCCACCCGTAATCTCGACGCGTTCACGCATCTGACTCAGCGGCCTGCGAAGTAACCGCAGCCAACCACCTTCTGCACGCCCCCTTCCCTGCCCTTCCTGGTCGTGCCATGCTCACCGCCGACGCAGACATGAACGACGTTCATATGCATGGAAGGTGGGTTCATGGATCAGCTGACCAGACGGAGCCTGCTCGGCGGTGCGGTCGCCGTGGCCGCGGTCGCCGTGTCCGGCGGTGCGGCGACCGCAGCGACTCCCGAGGCCCACGAGACGGCAACGCTCTGGCGGGAGTTCGCCCTGTCTCCGTACACCCACCCCCAGATCCCGTACGTCGCCAGGGCGGGACAGCGCGGCGGATCGGCGCACTTCCCGCGGCGGCCCGTCGTGGCGAACGTCCTGCACCACGGGGCGAAGGCCGACGGCTCCGAGGACGCCGCCCCCGCGATCAACCGTGCCGTCGCCGCCGCCGGTGAACGCGGCGGCGGCACGGTCCTCATCCCGCCCGGCACGTACCGGATCGACGACGTCATCCGGATCGGCCACAGCAACGTCGTCCTGCGCGGCGCCGGCAGCGGCCGCACCAGGCTCGTCGCGACGAAGAACCTCACCGAGCTCATCGGCCCGTACGGAAGCCGCTACGGCGGCGACAAGTCCAGCTGGTCCTGGGCGGGCGGCCTCATATGGCTCTGCCCGCAGGGGCGTTACGACTCACTGACCGCCGCCATCAAGGCCAAGGCCTGGCCCTTCGAGGGCTGGACCGGCAACAGGCGTGACGAATGGAGCACCCTCACCACCGTCCGGCCCGCCCGCCGCGGTGACCACTGCGTCACCGTCGACGACGCATCGGCCCTCCGGCGCGGACAGCTCGTGCTGCTGCGCCTCGCCGACGACGCCGGGCACACCCTGCTGGAGCACATGGCGGGCGGCGGCGCCGGACCCGAGGCGTACCACTGGGACGACAAGACCAAGCTGACGTCGTACGTCCCTTACGAATGGCCCGTACGCATCACCGCCGTCCACGGCCGGAGGGTCGCCTTCGAGCGGCCGCTGCCTCTCGACGCACGCCCCGAATGGGACCCGCGCATCACCACGCACGTGGAAGCGCTGACCGGCTCCGGTGTCGAGGGGCTGACGCTGGAGGCGGTCGAGACACCGCAGTCGCCGCATCTGCTCGACAAGGGCCACAACGGTGTCACCTTCCAGTGCGCGTACGACTGCTGGGCCGACGACATCACCGTCCGCCACGTCGACAACGGCTTCGGGCTGGTCGCCGCCTCCGCCTGTACGCTGCGCCGCACCCGCGTCGCGGGCCGCGGCTCGCACCATCCGTACTTCTGCCGCGAAGGCGCGCACGACAACCTCGTCGAGGACTTCGTCATCGAGCAGCGCACCGTGCCCGCCCCGGCCGGCACCCAGCTGCACGGCATCAACGTCGAGGGCCTGTCCAGCTACAACGTCTGGTCCCGGGGCGTGATGGAGATGGGGACCTTCGACACCCACCGCGGGATGCCCTTCGCGAACGTACGCACCGACATCACCGTCGACAACAACGGGCGCCACGGCGGCGACGCGAGCGCCGGACCCCTGTACGGGGCGCGCTTCACGCACTGGAACGTCACGGTGACGAACGAACGGGCCGGTCTCGTGCGGATCGACGGAATCGCCCCGTACAGCGCGACCGTCGGCATCTCCACCGTGCGGGAGTTCGACCAGACCGACGTACCGGACTTCACCGGGGAGCTCAACTCCCGGATCGAGGCGTACGGTTCGCCCGGTGCCGTACGGCCGCGGAATCTGTACGAGGCGCAGCGCGAGCTCGACCTCGACCTCGACCTCGACCGCTGAGCCGCTCGCCGACAGGACCTGACCCGCCGGACAGGGCCTAGGCGTCGGCCTTTTCGGGTGTCCCGGCCGGGGCGGCGACGGCCGGGACATCGTCCTCTGCCGGCCCGGGGGTGGCCGCCTTCTCCGCCGCCCCTTCCGCCGCCTCTTCCGCCACCTCCTGCGGATCCGTCGCCGGCAGCCCGCGCATCAGCAGCCAGTACCCCAGCGCCGCCACCGTGCCGAGCGCCGCGCACGAAGCCCACAGCCACTCGGCGCCGAAGCGGTCGATGACGTAACCGGCCATCAGTGGAGCGAGCAGCGCGGCGACCGACCAGGACAGGGTGTAGACGCCCTGATAACGGCCGCGGCCGTGCACCGGGGACAGCCGGACCACCAGGCCCATCTGGGTGGGGGAGTTGACGATCTCGGCCAGCGTCCAGATGCACACCGTCACCGCATAGACCGCGATCGACCCGGCGAAGGCCGTGAGCCCGAAGCCGTACCCGGCCAGCAGCGCGGAGATGACGAGCAGCCGCTGCGGGTCGCGGTGCTCGATGAAGCGGGTCACCGGGATCTGCAGGGCGACGATCATCACGCCGTTGACGGCGACGACGAACCCGTAGTCCGAGGGGGACCAGCCGTCCAGGCCCATCGCCACGGGCAGGCCGACCCAGCCCTGCATGAAGACGAGCGAGATCAGGAAGGAGAGACCGACGACGCCCATGTAGCGGCCGTCCCGCAGGACGGTGCCGAGCCCGATGTCCGGCTCGCTCGTCCCCTCCGTGGCGCTCCGTTCGGGCCGGGACTCCGGCAGCTTCACGAAGATGAGGACCGCACAGACCAGGGTGAGGGCGGCCTCGCCGAGGAAGCCGGCGAGATAGCTGTACTCGGCGATCAGGCCGGCGGCCGCGGAGGAGATCGCGAAGCCGAGGTTGATCGCCCAGTAGTTGAGGGAGAAGGCCCGTACCCGGTCCTCGGGCCGGACGATGTCCGCCATCATCGCCTGCACCGCGGGCCGGGAGGCGTTGCTGGCCATGCCGACGAGGCCCGCGACGGCCGCGATCGCCACCGGATGCTCCATAAAGCCGAGCAGTGCCACGGACAGGGCGGTCGAGGTCTGCGCGATCAGCAGCGTGGGCCGCCGCCCGAGCCGGTCGGCCAGCACCCCGGCGCCGAGCGAGGAGACGACACCGCCGAGGCCGTGCAGGGCGGCGACGAGCCCTGCGAACGAGGCCGAGTAGCCCCGCTCCAGGGTGAGGTACAGGGCCATGAACGTGGCGACGAAGCCGCCGAGCCGGTTGACCAGGGTGCTGGCCCACAGCCACCAGAACTCCCGGGGGAGACCTGAGACGCTCTCCTTCGCGGCCCGTCTGAGCGTGGCTACGGACATACGTGCATCCCCCCGGTTGTAAGTGGCGCTGAGCTGATCGGCAACTTACAAGTGCGGCGCTCCGGTGCGCCAGTCAATTGACGGCGGACGTCAATCGTCGGCCGTGTGGGGCGTCGATTAGGCTCAGGCCCATGGCCGACGCGACATACAAGCTGATCCTCCTCCGCCACGGCGAGAGCGACTGGAACGCGAAGAACCTGTTCACCGGCTGGGTGGACGTCAACCTCACCGAGAAGGGCGAGAAGGAGGCAGTCCGCGGCGGTGAGCTGCTCAAGGACGCCGGCCTGCTCCCCGACGTGCTGCACACCTCGCTGCAGAAGCGCGCCATCCGCACCGCCCAGCTCGCGCTGGAGGCCGCGGACCGCCACTGGATCCCGGTCCACCGCTCCTGGCGGCTGAACGAGCGCCACTACGGCGCGCTGCAGGGCAAGGACAAGGCCCAGACCCTCGCCGAGTTCGGCGAGGAGCAGTTCATGCTGTGGCGCCGCTCGTACGACACCCCGCCGCCGGTCCTCGCGGACGGCACGGAGTTCTCGCAGAGCGACGACCCGCGCTACGCGACGATCCCGAGCGAGCTGCGCCCGCGCACCGAGTGCCTCAAGGACGTCGTCGAGCGCATGCTGCCGTACTGGTACGACGGCATCGTCCCGGACCTGCTGGCCGGCCGCACGGTCCTGGTCGCCGCCCACGGAAACTCGCTCCGCGGCCTGGTCAAGCACCTCGACGGCATCTCCGACGCCGACATCACGGGCCTGAACATCCCGACCGGCATCCCGCTCTTCTACGAGCTCGACGCCGACTTCAAGCCCGTCAAGCCCGGTGGCACGTACCTCGACCCCGAGGCCGCGGCGGCGGCGATCGAGGCGGTCAAGAACCAGGGCAAGAAGAAGTAGCCTTTGTGATCATGCCCCTGAGCTGCGCATACGGCGCGACTCAGGGGCATTTTCACGGCCCGGGACCTCCCTGGAACCTCAGTGCCCCGGGTCCGCCCTCCGAGGAGGACCGAGGGGCGTGGTGGAGCGGCCTGAGTGGGGGACAGCCGTGGGAGTGGTTCATTCCATGGTGCGCCCGGGCCTGACCTGCGGAGGGGGCGGGTGGGGGTGCGACGGCTGCCGTGGTGGGACGGGCGGGAGGGACCGGGACGTGGCCTGCTGTACGGGTTGAGTGCTTTTCCTGTCGGAGGGTGCACGTTGATGGAACTGGATCTGTCTGTTCGCCCGCACAACCGGTATGCCCGCACAGGCCGGGATGCCCACGGTGGGGATTCCGGGTTGGTCATGGCTCCCGGCGTGTGCCGCAGAGGGCCCCGTGCCGGCGGCCTGCTGCTGCCTTTGCTGGCCTTGGCGACCGCAGGGTTCATCACCACCGCCGCTCCCGCATTCGCCGCGGTCCCGGCCGCCCACCCGCAGACCGTCATGGCGGGCACCCCGACCTGTGCGGACATGCCCGCGACGATCGTCGGCACGGGGGGCAACGACAACATCGTGGGCACCCCGGGCGACGATGTGATCGTCGCGCTGGGCGGGAACGACCGGGTCGACGGCGTCGGTGGCAACGACGTCATCTGCGGCGACGCCGGCAACGACAGCCTCTCCGGCAGTGCCGGCAGCGACGTCGTCCTGGGCGGCGACGGCCGCGACGGCCTCGACGGCGGGGCCGGCACCGACAGCCTCTCCGGCGGCAAAGGCGACGACGCCCTCTCCGGCGGCGACGGCGACGACGACATCGACGGCGGCGGCGACGACGACAGACTCGACGGCGGCGCCGGCGCCCACGACCTCTTCGGCGGTGACGGCCACGACAGCCTCAACGGCGGCGGCGGCAACGACGACCTCTTCGGCGGCGAAGG
>NZ_JBSGZO010000241.1:0-12911 GCF_053611045.1 Streptomyces sp. NPDC054841
TAGCTGCATCGCCGTGGGACCGCTGCACGTCAGCGGCCCCACGGCCCCGAAACCCAAAGGTCAGGATGCGGCCTCAAGATCGAATCAACGGGGGAATCGTGCCGACCGTTCTGCGCGAACACGAACACGAACACGACTCAGCTCAACTCAGGATCCGGAGCTCGACATCGGGCGGGGCCACCATGAACGACTTCCCGGCGACTGGCTGCGCGTACGACTCGCTGCGGGCGGCTTCCGGCTCGGGTGAGCGTCCGTGATGTGGACCGCACGGGAGAACGAGGCATGGCACCCGATCCTGGGCATGCCGACCTACCGCCTGACCGAGGTGCCGCGCCCGAGGCCGGACTCCTCACGGCCTGCCGATCGTGACGACGATCTGCGCGCCCAGAGATTCGCCGCGCTCGTCTCCGCCTGTCACGCCACCGGCCCGGCGGACACCGCCGGCCTGCCCCCGGGACGTGTCCTTCTCAGCTGGTCCCGCCCCTCGGCCGCACGCTCCGTCGACGTCTTCCTCGGCGGCTCGTCCCTCGTCGGCAGCGATGACGCGGCCGACCCGGAGGCGGTACTGCTCCGCCTCCCCGCAGGTGCGCGCGCACGACGAACACCTCCGGGGACGTTCACCGAGGCCATGGCGCGCTTCCCGTACTGGACCGCCATCGCCGGAGTCGCCGACGGGCTCCTGGTCGACGACGAACCCCGGGAGCGGGGGGTGTCCCGAATCCGCCCCACCCTTGAGGACAGCCTCCTCGGCGTGTGGCAGGAGTCCTTCGCCTGGCTGGTGGTGGCCGACCCGCTGGCGCCGGATGAACTCGACGAGATGGCCGGTGAGACGGCGGACCGGCAGCGGAGAGTGCGGTCCAAGGCGGAGAGCTCACCCGAATACGGGCTCGAGAGCGCTCGGCTGGAGCACAGGCACAAGGAGCTGACCAGGGCAGCGGCCACCGGGCTGTGGCGGGTACGCCTCCTGGCCGGTGCCGCCACGGCCGAGGACGCTCAACGCGTTGCGGCCCTGGTCTGCGCGTCGACGGACCTCGAAGGGCTGCCGTATGCGCTCAAGCCGACCGGGCAGTGGGGTGATCTGCCCACCCTGCTCAGCGGCTCTCTGCCGGAACCCACGGGCTTCCCGTTCCACGCGAGTTCGGAGCTGCTCGCGGCCGTCGTCCGTACCCCTTCCCAGGAGATCCCCGGCATACGTTTCGCACTTCGCCCGGAATTCGACGTCACCCCGGAGAACGCTGCTCAGCGCACACCGCCACCTGCCGCCCCGATCCGGCTGGGCGCGATCCTGGACCGCAACCGCAGCCCCGTGGGCGATCTGGATCTGCCCCGCTCCACGCTCAACCGGCACACCTTCGTCTGCGGGGCGACGGGCGGCGGCAAGTCCCAGACGGTCCGCGGCCTGCTCGAGGCCGCCACGCGCGAGCGTCTGCCCTGGCTGGTCGTCGAGCCGGCCAAGGCCGAGTACCGGTTCATGTCCGCGCGGCTGAGGGACGAGGACGAGGTGATCGTCATCAAGCCCGGTGACCGCGAAGCACTCCCCGCCGGGCTGAACCCGCTGGAACCATCCGTCTTCGCAGGCGGTGAACGCTTCCCCCTGCAGACCCATCTGGACATGGTCCGCGCACTCTTCCTCGCCTCCTTCGACCCGCAGGAGCCGTTCCCGCAGGTACTGAGCGCTGCTCTGACCCGGTGCTACGAGGACCTGGGCTGGGACCTCACCCTCGGTGAACCGAAGATCGCCGGGACCGAGCCGCGCTACCCGACGCTCGAGGACCTGGAGCACACGGCCCTGCAGGTCGTTTCGGATATCGGCTACGGCAAGGAGATCACCGACAACGTCCAGGGCTTCATCAAGATCAGGCTCGCCAGTCTCCGGCTCGGGACCACGGGACGGTTCCTGGAGGGTGGCCACCCCATCGACTTCGGCGAACTGCTGAAGCGCAATGTCGTCTTCGAGATCGAGGATGTCGGCGACGACAAGGACAAGGCGTTCCTGATGGGCACGATCCTGATCAGGCTCGTCGAGTACCTGCGGATGGAACAGCGCACGACTCGACGGCTCTCCTTCCCCCTGCGTCACCTGACCGTCTTCGAGGAGGCCCACAGGCTGCTGCGCCGCTCCGAAGAGGGCGGAGCGAGTTCGCATGCGGTGGAGATGTTCGCCGGCCTGCTCGCCGAGATCCGGGCCTACGGCGAGGGTTTGGTGATCGCCGACCAGATCCCGAGCAAACTCGTCCCCGACGTCATCAAGAACACCGCGGCCAAGGTCGTGCACCGCCTGCCGGCACAGGACGACCGCGAGGCCGTCGGCGCCACCATGAACATCACCGAGGCGCAGTCGGAGTACCTGGTCACCCTCAAGCCGGGTGAGGCCGCCGTGTTCACCGACGGCATGGACTATCCGATCCTGGTCCGCATGCAGGACGGTACGGACCGTGAGGACGCCGCAGCCATCCGCCCGGCGTCACCGGCCCCGATGATCTCGACACGAAGCCGGGCGTGCAGCGCGGACTGCGCCGCGGCCCCGTGCACGCTCCGGCAACTGCGCACCGCGCAACGCCTGGACGAACAGGACGAGCTGCGCATCACGCTCTGGGCCGAGATGACCGTGGCGGCCCATCTGCTGAGCTGGACCACTCCCCTTCCGGGGGAGGCCATGCGCCGCGCCCTCGCCCCCTACTGGTCTGCGGACCGGCGCATGGTGGAGTGCGCCATCGGCCAGGCGGTCGACCGCGCGGTCCACAGCCGTGTCGGAGCGGCGGCCTCGCCCGACGCCCTGGCCCAGCACGTCGCCTCGGTGATGCGGGCCCAACTCGACGGGCACGACCCTTGCCCGGTCGCCGAGCCGCGGTGGAAGGCCCGGAAGGGGACGAAGACGCGGCAGTACTACCACGGGCGGTACACGCCGTCGCTGCTGGAGAAGGCGGTGGGCTGCGCGGACCCGTCGGAGGAGTGGGCCAGGCGATTTGCCCGCGCGCTCGCCTGCTTCGCACGCAGGCCCCGTAAGCCGGCGGCGCCGGAACAGGTCGCGGGGGGCACGGAGTGAGCGAGCTCGACGCAACCGAGACCACCGCGGCGGACGTCCCTCCGCCTTCCCCGCTACCGGACACCCCGGAGCCCGTCGGGGAGCCGAAGGAGCCGAAGGAGCCGACGGAAGCGGACGGCGGCGAAGGTGCCGACGACTGGTCGCCGGACGGCTGCGCTGAGCCGGAGGAGCCTGAAGCCCCCGACGACACGGCGGAGCCGTCGACTGCCGACGCCGACGCCGACGCCGACAGCGTGGACGCTGCCGACACCGTCGATGCCAGGAAGCAGGCGGCGCAGGCCAACGGGCTGATAGACGAAGCCGGGCGTGTTCCGGTCGAGGAACTGGACTCGGGCGACCGGGTGCGGGGTTGGCCGTGCGACGACACCGGGTACGAGATACGGGCCGAGGACTTGGAGTACCTGGGTTTGGACGAAGGGCAGGTGGAGGCCTGGCAGCGGTTCGAAGCGCCGCTGGGCATGACTCCGGAACAGTTCACGGAGTTCAGAGTCGGCCTGAACGAAGCGCTCGCGGCGGACGGGATCGATCCGGAGCGAGTGGATATCCGCCTGCAGGGCTCAGCGGCACATTTCTTCTCGGGGTCCCACAAGGACTTTCCCGCTGAGCGGGACCTGACCGACCAGCCCGAAGCACAGGCCAGGCTGACGGAATGGATGGGTGACCGACCGGAATCCGAACGGCCTGCCCGGATACCCTTTGATGCCAAGCATCTGCTGGGGGTGGAGGACAGTGAGGGCACGTGCGAGCCGCCCAGCGACTACGATGTTCAGCTTTCCTCCAGCGAAATGGTCGACAAGGCCAAGGAGACGTGGGAGACCGCGGACCCCGACGTGCGCAGGCCCACCGTCATCCACCCGAAGTATGACTTCGTGGACAAGAAGACCGTTGAACAGGCGTTCCCTGCTCTGAATGAGTGGAAAAATCACTGGGAGCAGGAGACCGGGCGCGAAGTGGCCCCGGCTCTGTTCTCGTCGGACGGCCCCCCGGACAGGACCGACGTGGGCAAGGGAATCTCGACGCATTTTCGTGAAACCGATTGGATCATCAACCGTCCGAGAGGCGACGTAGATGAATGACCAGCTGCAGATTCGAATGAAGGGAGAGCTCAGCGAAGGCCGGCTCTCCGCCTTCCGGGAGAAGGTGGGGTTGGCGCCGCGAGGCCGCCTCGACGATGACTGGGACGAGGAGTTCGGGAGGCGGGAGCTGCGCCCCAAGGAGAAAGGCAGGGTGCATCTGTCCCTATGGCGTTACGCGGATGACGACTGGATGATTTCACTCACTTACGAGCGGGATCCGCTGCCCGCCGAGGAAGCGGCAGAGGTGCGGCGAAATGTTCTGGACGCAGCTGCCCACGCCGGGCTGACGGTCACCGCCCAGGTTCCCTCGTAGAGCTCGGAACGCGGAGAAAAGGCAATGACGAAATCTGAGTTCCATGTTTCGGCTGATGTGGAGGCCGACGGACCGGTACCCGGGCCGTTCTCGATGTCGAGCTTCGGCCTGGCGGTCGCGGGGGTTCACGACGGAACGGCGTTTCAGGCCTGTGACCCCGCCGAGCGCACGTTCTACGCCGAACTCAAGCCGATCAGCGACGCGTACGACCCGGAGGCCCTGGCAGTCAGCGGCCTGGACCGCGGCCGGCTGGCACGAGAAGGCCAGGATCCTGCGCAGGCCATGAACGCTGCGGCTGCCTGGCTCGCAGGCGTATCCGACGAGCTGGCCGCCGTTCCGGTATTCGTCGCGTACCCGCTGGGCTACGACTGGATGTGGATGTACTGGTACTTCATGCAGTTCGCCGACGCCGGCTCGCCGTTCGGGCACTCCCGCTGCATGGACCTCAAGACGCTGTACGCCGCCAAAGCCGCCGTGCCGATCAACGAGGCGACGAAGCGGTCGATGCCACGCCATCTGCTGTCCTCGCGCCCCCATACCCACAACGCCCTGGACGACGCGATCGAACAGGCCGAGCTGTTCCAGAACCTGATGCGCTGGGAAGCCGACGTCTGAACCGTCAACGGGGGACGCGCAACAGGCGAGTCGGCGCCATGCTGATCGGCCATGGCCCGTACCTGGTCGATCCACCCTCCGGCAGAGAGGGCCCGTGCTGTCGCCTGCCCGAGCCATCGATTACGTGACCGCGTTGCTGGGCGGCGATGCTCCGCTCGGCCTCGCGGCGGCCGCCTTCGGGGAAGTCGTCGAACGCATCAATCAAGCCTTCGCTGTGCGCACCGTCCGCCCGGGCGGGTCTTGCCGGACATCCTGACTGCGACGCGACGCCGCGACCCGCCTGGTCCAGATGGCCCGCGGCGGATCCCGTATCGCGACCCGTTACGTCACGCCCTTGCGTGAAGGCGGCTCGCTCCCGGAAATCGTCGAGGCCGACGACCTCGGTACCTACGTCATGAAGTTGTCTACCTGGCGGCGCTGACCTGCGATAATGCGGCCTTCCGCGCCTCTGACCTGCCCAGACGAGTCTTTCAAGGTCTTTCACGCTCGTGCCGCGTTACGCAGCCGATTCTCCCCACGCGCTCCCCAGCGCCGCCCGTACTCCCCAGATTCTCCCCAGCGAACGCTGGTTCTTGAAGGCGCTGCCGCTGGTGGGGCATCTATCACGACATGCGGAGCCAGCTACACACAGTATTGGAGGTCGAATCGGTCTGGGAGTTCGCTCGGTTTCCCCGTCGACGCCTCCGGCCAGCTACGGACGGAGGCCGAGACCGCGGGGGTTATCGGGACCGGGGTACGGGGCTCGCCATCGGCGTTGTCCTCGCCGAGGTTGGGTATTGGGCACATGTCTCTGCCGAGCAGGCTCCGAACGTTTCGTCAGGTGTCTTGCCTCTGGGGGCGGCGCGTCAGCCGTCCCGGGCGATCAGGGAGTCGCGCAGGTCGGAGAGCGTCCTGGCCGTGCCGTCCACAGTTAACGACCAGAAGGTCCATCCGTCTACCTGGTCGTCGCCTGTCGCCATCCGCGCCGCGGACGTGGGTGTGTTCAAGGGCTGCTGGAAGCAGATGATCCTGCCGTCAGCCAGCAAGGTTGCCCTGGCCGGGCCCCGCTTTCCCCGACCCGTCAACGTGATCCCGCCGGCGGAGAACGCCTCGGAGGGTAGGGCGGCCACCAGGATCCGCAGGTCGACGCGGTGGCTTGCCGGGGTGGCCGACAGGGGCTCGGTTCCGTCCCTCGCGCCTGCGGCGACGTCGCTTGCCGTCCCTCCCCCAGGTGGCGCGTGACCTCCCGGGCGGTCGTGGGCTAGGAGGGCTAGGCGCTCCGCCGCCTCGGCCGCCGCACTCCACTCGGCGGTCGTCTGGGTCAGGCCGTCGATATGATCGCGGGCGTACTGCGCCACAACGGCGTCGTCTCTGCGGATGAGGTATAGCTCGACGAGCTTTATCACGTTGCTGATCAAGGTCGACCTGCCCTCGGTGAGCAGGTCGGAGTTGAGCGCGAGCATGCGTATGGTCTCGTCCACCCGACAGAGGTCCCGGGCCGCCTCGTCGTCGGAATAGCGCCGTTCGGGTCTGCGTCGGGCGTAGCCCTGCCTGTCGAATCCCACAAGTTCGGCGTCCTCGGCCACCACCGGATCGAGCAGCACTGGTAGTTCGCCATCCAGGCTTTCGCCCTCCGACGCGCGTTGCCCGAGCAGGGGGAAGCGGGCTCCCTTGCCCACTCCGGCGCTCTCATCGCCGTAGCGAGCACCGCCGCTGTTGCAGTGGTGGCAGGCGAGGCGGTAGTTGGCGGGGTCGTAGGCGAGCCACCAGTATCCGCGGTGCCCGGCCTCGTCGGCGACCGCGGACTTCGGCCGGTAGTGGTCGACGTGGTATGGCGAGCGGACGAACCCAGTCTCGCAGTACCAGCACTTCTTTCCGATGAGGGCTATCAGCAGGTCGCGGATCGCGTCCTCCCGCCACATCTCGCTAAAGGAGAACTTCTTGTCCGCGTCCACGGCGTCCTCGTGGAGCCTCTCGAGTTCCTTGGCGGCCCTGTCCGCCCACTGCTGCGGGGCGGTGAGTCCGGTGTTGTTCACGTGGCGCACCAGGATCAGACCCCCTGGGAGAAGCGCTCGTCGAAGAGGACGCGTGCGGTCGCTTCGAGCTCCTCGCCCGTAGCGTCGCCGTTACGGGCTCGCTCGATGAGTTCCGTGCGTCGCCGGTGCAGTTCCGCCAGGAAGGAGGAGAGCACCGGATCGCGGCGCCCCGTTGCGAAGCCCATTCCATCGAGCCGGTCGGTCACCTTCTGGAGTTCTCGGCGGGCGTCGGGGTCGTCCTTGGCCACTGGTATGAGGCGGTACTGGGCGTCGATCAGGTCCTGCGTGTGTTCGTCGAGTTGGCTCCGGAGGCGGAACAGGTCCGAGGTGAGCAGCCCGCCGGCTCCACGGCCGCGCGGGGCGGTATCCGGGGCGAGCGCCGTGGTCCGTCCGTCGGCGTCCGTGTTGAGCACTCGGATTTGCTGCCGCAGCATGTTTGAGACGAGGAGGGGCTCGTGGGTGGCGTCCGGAAGACGGCGGCGAACGCGGCCCTGGAACGTCGGCGCCTGGGGATCGGCCACGGCCTCCCGCAGCCAGCGGGCCACGGTGTCCGGCTGGTGGAAGCTGAAGACCTCCCGGGGGCACGGCTCGGGTCATCCCCGTTCTGGAACAGCACCCGGACGCCGTCGGTGGCGTACGTGTAGGGCATCCGCCGCTCCGCGGACGCCGTCGACCGGGTGCCGGCCTCACGAGTCCGGGCCATCGACGCCCGCAGATCCTCGCCGCGGGGCCGCACCTCGACGGTGCCCACCGGCCGGCCGTCGACGCGGAGCACATAGTCCGGTCCCGCCGCCCGGTCCGGTTGCGCCGCGCCCCGTACCGCGACCCCCCGTACCGGTATCTCGTGCGGCGCGTCCGAATCGTCCCGTACGGTCCATCCCGCCTCGGTCAGCAGGTCCGTGACGCCCCATTCCGCCTCCAGGAGGGCCGAACGTGCCTTCAGGGACACACGGGTGGCCGTCTCGGCAGGCGTACGCCGGTCGAAGGTTCGCCGCAGCACGGGGACGTACTCGTCGAGCAGGGCGACCCAGGTGGCCAGGCCAGTCACTGGCTCCCACATGGGGACCTGCCGGTGCGGTGAGCCTGCCGGGGCGTCGTCCCATTCGGCCGACGGGACGAAGGAGAGCGCGTCACGCACTCCGGTCCGCAGCCGGAAGTACCAGACGCCCAGGTCAAAGCAGTGCCGTACGAGACGCCGCGCACGGGACCGGTCGTCCGGTCCAGCCTCGCCGCCGGGTGCAGGGTCGCCGGAGCGGCGCAGTTCGGTCAGCGCGCGGTGCACCGGGCCGTCGGCCGCGCCTCCGGCGGACTCCGGGCCGAGCATCCGGGCGGACTCCGCGGTCAGCACCTCCGCGAACTGCCGAGCCTGAGCGAGAGACCGCTCCGGGCGGGCGTGCGCGTCGGCCTCGGCACCCGCGCCGTACAGCAGTAGGAGGGGCTCCAGCGGCAGCAGGAAGCCGAAGTTCGCGGAAGAGGCGGCCAACTCCGCGAGGGCTTCCTCGGCGGCTGCCTGGTGCACTCGGCCCACGTTCCCTTCACTCCTCGTCAGCGTCACCGGCGACCGTGGCACGGCGTTGAACAAGCACCCAAATCTATCGCCTCGGGTCGGGCCCCGAGCCCGTCCGGCGGGGACCGCTAGCCGAGGAACGGGCTGGGCCCCGCCATCGTGATCGGCAGCAGGGCATGGATCGATGGCGAGGAGATTGGACCATGGACGCGCGTGCGCGCAGGAGATCGTTGAGCACGCGCACCGGAGACGTCGGACACAGGGCCAGTCGGGCGTCGAGCGCTGTCTCCCACTGCTCGGTCAGGCCGAGCATGAGGCGTTTGCGCATGCCGGGGGTGACGTGGGCGTAGCGCGCCGAGACCGAGCCGTCGATGTGGCCCATGCGGTCGTCCATGAGGACCTTCTCGGTGCCGAGGTCTTCCATCACGGTCCGGTGGGTGTGGCGGAGGCCGTGGGGTGTGAGGCCCTTTGCGATCGCGAGCCAGCGTGCGTCGGCCCGCTCACTGGCGCCGCGTCCTCGGTCCGGGATGCCGGGCCACGGCTCGCCGAGCAGCGGTACGGGGCGGGCCTGCTGTGGTGCCTTCTTGGGGTACCAGCCGGAGACCGCCGGGGTGAACAGCCAGGTCGCGAAACCGCTTCGGCGCCACTGGGCTGCGTGCTCCGAGACCGCGCTGCCCCGCAGGAACCCCAGGTCAGCGATGGCCTGTTCCACCCTGACCCGCTTGGCTTCGGTGACGCGATCGGGGTGGTTGAGGACGTTGGACACCGTGCCTGTAGAGACTTCGGCGCGGCGTGCGACGTCGATGAGCTTCGCGCCCTGGTGGCCACCGGGGCGGGCCACGCCTTGCCCCCGGAAGAAGTAGATCTTGCCGTGGCACGGACAGGGTGTCAGCTTCGTGCGGGCGACGTGGTTGGCGACCAGGGCTGACAGCCAGTCCATCGCGTCGATGGTGCGGTAGCCGTCGTCCTTGGGCGGACAGCGCACCAGCTCACCCGTGTCGAGTTCGTACAGTTGCCACTCGACGCGGATGGAGCCGGGGCGGGCGAACTCCGCCTCCAGACCGACGATTTCACCCCAGCGCATGCCTGTGTACCCCTTGAGGACCACGGCGACGAACTCGTCGTCGCGGACAGACAGCAGGGCGGCCCGCTCGGCGGTCAGCAGAATACCGAGCGCGTCAGTGACGACCTTCTCCGGACCGCGGCCTCGGAACGGCTGGCGCGCTTGCTGCGCCCGCGCAACCTGGCGGCCGGGTTGGACGTGATCAGGCCCTCGTCGACCGCGTCCTCGAAGATCAGGTGGAGCGTCGAGCGCCAGGTCTTGACGCTGGAGGTCGCGTAGACGGCTTTCTCCTTCTTCTCCCACAGATCGACGTCCGTGCGCAGGATGCTGGCGAGCGCCTCGTCCTCGAACTCGGGGATCAGGTGTTCCTCGATGTGGTGCCGGTAGTTCTGCATGGTCGAGGCGGCCAGGTACTCGGCCTCATACCATCGGTTGGCGTACTCGCCGAAGGTTTGCTGGCCACGCTCGTTCTGATGGTGTGTCAGGTAGGTGCTGGGCTGGTCAGGCCACCCAAAAGGGCGGGGTGGCAGGGGCCTGTCCGAGAAATCAAAGCGTCGGTGGGAGAGGAGATCTTCTTGAAGTCGTCGCCCTCGGGGCGCTGACCTGCGGGAATCGGTCGATGAGGCGCTGTGACCTGCGGTGATGCCTGTTTCAGGTGCTTTCATCATGCTGCCCATTTAGGCAGTCGATTCTCCCCACGCGCTCCCCAACGGAGCTTCATTCTCCCCAGATTCTCCCCAGCGAGCGCCGCTTCGGGAGGGGTATCGCCCCTGGTAAGACGGGCTCCCGGCTAGATGAAGCGGCTACGCATCGTATCGGAAGGGCGGCTGGCCGGCAGGGCGCAGTGTGCGCACCCTCCCCGGCTGCGTCGGGCTACGTAGCCGCGCCGGGCGCGGGCGCCGGCCACGTCCACTACAAACCGGCTCGCCCTGGAGTACGTCGGATTTGCCCGCCGAGCGGTGCGTATTCGCAGACGATCGCATGGAGAACCTTCCGCCTGTCGCCGAGCTGGGGATCACCACCGTCTACCTGAAGTGCTCCACCAGCGAGCGGGCGATCCTCGTGTTCGCGACCTCGCTCGTCGGCATGGTCGGCGTCAACCTGCAGAAGGCGCTCCTCGCCGTCGACGACACCGAGATCCTCACCCGTGCACTGAGGCAGGCCGTGGGCGAGGAGCCAGCTGCCTGACGCCTCTCGGCGCACCCAACGGGGGATCAGATCGTGCAGGGAGCACTTGGACTTCGTACGGTCGGTGTCGGCACCCCTGACAGGACGGGTGCGCCCCGTGGGCCGGTCCCGCGTTCCTTCGCATGTACGCGGGACCGGCCGTGCCACACTCAGTACAGGGCCCGTGTGTCTCCCCCGTCGCACCGGCTCATCCGGCTCCACCAGGCCCACCGCCTGGTGGAGCCGTCGCGCATCAGGCCGGAGCGAGGTAGGCCAGGACCTTCATCCCGAGCTTCGACGTGGAGACGAACAGCGTGACCCCACCCGCAACGGTCAGGGGGACGCAGAGGCCAAGGCCGACCAGAACGAAGCTGACGACCAGCGTGATGATGACGGCGAGCAGGAAGACGATGACCGTGCCGAGGATCCGGTCGGACTGCGGGGTCGCGCTGGAAGACGCACTCATGGGCCCCTCCCAAGGGACAGAGGGGTTCCCCGGCCGACCCATGCCCCAGGGCGTTTGGCTGTTTGCTGTTATTTCACTACACGAGGGTCGGACACACGGGGCGCCCGCCCGGCTGGAGCCGCCCTGCGCTGTGACAGCACATTGAGCGAGTGCCGTCGAAGGATGCTCGATCACCGTGCGATCACGGGAGAACTCACCCTCCGGTGCTTCGCATCTCGGTCAGGCGGCCAAGGGCATGCTCGCGCTTGAGCCATGCAGTGAGCTGGAGCTTCTCGCGCTCGTCCCTGTCCATGCTGCCGTCGGCAGGTAGCGCCTCCAGGGCCGCCTGTGCGCAGTGGAATGCCTCCTCGTAGCGCCGCTCATCGCGGAGCTCGTCGGCACGGTCAAGGAGACGATGGGCTTCCTGCTCGCTGCGCACGGGGGTCGTCATGGGCCGAGTCTGCCTCACGGCTGCTGTCTTGTGACACTGTCCCGTGCCACGCGAATCTTGAGCTTGTGCCATCCATTTGAGCAGTGCAGGGCACCTTTGGCTGGCTGGGCGAAGCCCCCGGGAGCTTCCAACGGGATTCGTCGGACCGTGGCCTCATCGGCGGGCTACCGTCGGACAGGGCGTGCTGCCCACGATCACCCCGAGGAGGAATCCTGTGTCATCGCCCTGCGACCCCCAGTACGCTCCCGCCGGCGATGTGGGTGCTGCGCTCATGGTGATCGACTCTCGGCTCAAAGCCGTCTACGACGGCAAGGCCGAGACCGACCTCGAGCAGCAGCAGTTGAGCGACCAGTTCGCCGCGTCCCTCGGCCCCGACGAAGCCAAGGACATGCTGGACGGCGCGTGCACGCTCATCTACATGTTCATGCAGTGGCTGCGGATGGCCTACGAGGACCACGACAGGGACGTCATTGAGTACGTCGTGCCCAGCTTCGTGGCCTCGATGCGCATGATGCCCAAGAGCATCCGTCCCGAGGTCATCCCTACCATGACCGGCCTGGTCGTCGCGGCCGGCACCGGCCTGAGCCCCAACCTGTGGCGCAAGCAGTACGGCGACTGGACCGGGGACGAGATGAATCCCCTGGAAGCCACGGCCTTGCTGCTCGCGGAGCACATCAACCGGCTCACTGACGACCGCGACTTCGCCACCCGCATGATCACCGAAGCCTTGTCCAGCTCATCGCAGGGCCCCTGGCCAGCATGATCGCCGGGCACGGGCAGGCTTAGACGCGCTGTGGGAGCCGGTGCCGCCCCTGATCGTCCACCACGATCACCGGCGGACAGCCGGGGAACGGGAACAGGTCCTGCGTCCCGATCCAGCACCAGCCCGCCTCCCACAGCGGCCGATGGCCCCGGTCCTCCGGGAGGGGAGCGGTCGCCCCGCACGCGGGTACAGACGACCTCCGGGCTTGGCGGTCGTCATCTCGGGGTCCTTCCGGCGTGGGGCGTCCAGGGTATCGAGAGTTCCGTTTCGCCTTCCATGCGCCGTGCGCCCCCACGAAATCTGATGGCACAGGGAATCGCCGTCGTGCCAAGCTCCACCCACCGAAGGGGCGTAGCTCAGCCCGGCCAGAGCAACGGACTCCAAACCCGTACGCCGCAGGTTCGAATCCTGCCGCCCCTGCGACAACATCAGAGCGGCCAGGTCCTCGGG
>NZ_JBSGZO010000242.1:0-12900 GCF_053611045.1 Streptomyces sp. NPDC054841
GCCGCCGCCAGTGGTGGCGGCGGCGCCCCTGCCCCCGCACCGGTGTGCCACTCCACCGGCGGAGGCAAGTACAACTGTGAGGTCTGGCGCACCGCGAAGTCGTACAGTCGCTCCGGCAGCGAGATGGGCGTGCTCAACGCGGGCACCAACTACTTCTACTGCCAGGCCGACTTGGGCCGGCGTGAGACGTCCGGCCAGTGGACGAACGTCTGGTGGGCCCGGACCGACGACGACAGCGGCAACACCGATGTCTACGTCAGCGTCGTCTACATCAAGGGCGGCGACAACGACCAGCCCGTCCCGGGCCTGCCCGTCTGCTGACGGCGTGCGGCGGACAGGGCCCGGCGAGGTCCGGGTCAGGGGATCTGGATGCTGGGGAGGATCTGCTGATGCATCTGGCTCACGGCCGCCTCGTTCGCCGCAGGACCGAGGGTAAAGAGCTGAACGACATGGGTGCCGGCGTCGATGAGGCGAATGGAACCGGCCAATTCGCCGTCCTTGGTGACGAGACGCGCGTCGAGGGTGGGGTGGCCGTCAACTGTGGTCTTCTGAATGTCGGTGCTGGTGAGAGTCGCGCCGGCTTCCTTGTTGGTGTGCTCGATCAAGCCCTGAAGCCCCGCTTCGAGATCTATTGAGGTGTTCTCCGGAAGGTCGGAGACAGTGAGGCCATAGGACCCGTCAGCGGTGTCCACTGCGTAAGAGCGACTCGGGTAGTTGGTCGCGGTTTCAGGGTGGCTCTCGACCGTGGCCTTTCCGGGAAGCTTGAAGGTGATGCCGGTGGCGGGATCGGTGGTGTTCACCCACTCCACGGTGGGGAGGGCGATGTCGTGGGCGGCCGGCACGGTGTTCACGGTGCCGGCATGCGGCATCGGCGGGGCGGCGAACGCACTGGTGGGCAGCAGGACGCCGCCCGCGGCCAGGGCGGTCGAGGCGGCGAGCGTCACAAGGCGCTGCGTCCGGGAACGGCGAGACATAGAAATCACTTCCAGGGGAAAGGGGAAAGGGGAAGGCGAAAGGGCCGTCGAACGGTCCGGTCGATTCACGGTCACCCGGACTGTTCCGGGGCGATGCGGGTGGGCCACCTGATCTGCGTGAACCCATGCCTCAATTAGGCCCGGCACATCGAAGCGCGTCATGCCCCTGAATCGCGTGACACGGGAACTCGTGACTTGACCGATGGCGGTGGTCCTGGTAATTGCCGCCCGCCGTTTCCGTAAAGACCGCGACCGCGAGCCGCAGCGTCACCTTTCACCGGGTCCACGCCCGGCTACCGCGGGGAGGTGCCCCCACCGCCTTGCGCTGCGTCCCCTCGGCCCTCCGGGCCTGGGCAGACCCCATGCATCCGACGCCGCGGCCTGTTCCTCGAAGATCGCCCGGACAGGACCTAGGAGGGAGCCGGCGGCATGACGCGAGACAGGCCACGAGTGCACATCGCCACATGGCTGCACCGGCAGGTTGCCGCGGCGCGAGCCGTCTGGCGGCGCCGGATGCCGAGGGCGCCCGCGCGGGCGCGGCGCGTGATGCCGTTCGTGCTGGCCGGTGCGTGGGGCGCCGCGGCCACCGTGTGGCGCCTGGCGTGCCCGACCGAGCAGCAGGAGGGGATGGGGGCGCGCATCGCCACCAGCGCCGTGTTCCTCGCGGTCGGCGGCGGGCTGCTGTACGGGGTGTGGCGCGCCCCCGCCCGGGAGCTGAAGCGGGTGCGGAAGATCGCGCGCGCCGCCCAGGAGGTGCTGCTCCGTCCGCTTCCGCCGCGGCTCGAGGGGCTCGCCGTCGCCGCCGGACAGCTGTCCGCCTACCGCGGCGCGGCGGTCGGCGGCGATCTGTACGAGGCGGTGGCCACCCCGCACGGAGTCCGGGTCGTCATCGGTGACGTACGCGGTCATGGCCTCGCCGCCGTCGGGGCGGCCGCCGCGGTGCTCGGCAGTTTCCGGGAGGCCGCGCACGACGAACCACGGCTCTGCGGCGTACTGGGCCGGCTGGACCGGGCCCTGCAGCGGCATCTGCGGGAGCGGGCGCGCGCCGAGCACCCCGCGGCAGGCGGGCCGGAGCCCGACTCCCCGACGGCCGAGGAGTTCGTGACCGTACTGCTGTTGGAGATCCGGCCCGACGGCGCGATGCTCGCCGTCAACTGCGGCCATCCGTGGCCGTACCGGCTCCGGCACGGCGCCAGTCGCCAACTGGCGCCCGGGCCGCCGCTGCCGCCACTGGGGCTCTTTCCGCTGCCGGAGGGCATCCCCGTCCACCGCTGTGCGCCCCTGCTGCCGGGGGAGGTGCTGTTCCTGCACACGGACGGGGCCGAGGACGCGCGCGATGCCGACGGGAAGTTCTTCGGGCTGGAGGAGGTGCTCACGGAGACCGCTCTCGGCCCGCCCGCCCCGCCCGCCGCGCTGATCCACCGGGTGCACACGGCGCTGCTGCGCCACACGCGCGGCCGGCTCACCGACGATGTGGCGCTGATGGTGCTCCGTAACGACGGGCTGCGGGTCCCGGCGCAGTCCGCAGAACCGGGGCTGCGCCGTTCCCGCCGGGAACCCTCCAATCGATAGAGAGGTAAGGGCCTTTCGCGGCCGGTGCCGCCCGCCCTGCCGCGGAGTGTCGGGCAGATCAGCAGGACGGACGGCGGGGGGTGCGGGCCGCCGCACTGTACGAGGGGGAGCCCGGCGGCCCGGCCGCCTCTGTGAGAGGCATTTCAGTCAACCGGGGCACAGGGCAGGGCGGCAGAGCGTGTGCGGCACGGATACGGGCACTTGGTTCACACCCCGTGCGAATCGGGCTCCACTAGTCTGGGCCCACCGAGCCAACGGAGGGGCACATGCAGCCCAATACTCTGCTCGACGCCCTGCTCGACGAGGCGGGCATCTCCCACGCGGGCCTCGCCGCCCACGTCAATCAGGCGGGCCGGGCCAGAGGCCTGGCACTGAGGTACGAACACACGGCCGTGGCACGCTGGTTGAAGGGCCAGCGGCCGCGAGGACAGGTGCCCGATCTGATCTGCGAGGTGCTCGCGGTCCGGCTGCACCGCGCGGTCACCCTCGACGACATCGGTCTGGGACTGCCGGGGGAGACCGCCGTTCCGCATGGCTCGCCGCTCTCCGGCTTCGTGGAGCGTGCCACCGCGCTGTGGCGCTCCGACGAGCAGCAACGCCCGCACATCATCGGTGCACCGGCGGTCACGGGCACGCCCGCGGTGATGCCCGTGTGGGAGTGGGAGAACCCGCCGGAGGACACGGACGTCTCGCGCAGTGGCCAGACCCGGGTCAGCATGGCCGACATCAAGATGCTGCGGGCGGCCCGCGCGCACTACGAGCTGATGTACCGGAAGGCCGGCGGTATCGCCACCCGCTCCCGGATCGTCGGCTTCCTCAACGCCGAGACGGCTCCGCTGCTGCGGGGCGCCTACAGCGATGCCCTCGGCCGCCAGCTGCACCGTGCGACGGGCGGCCTGGTGGCCGTCGCGGGCATCTGTGCTTACGACTCCGACGCGCACGGACTGGCCCAGCGGTACTTCCATCAGGCGCTGCGGCTGGCGAAGGCGAGCGGCGACCGGGGCCTTGGCGCGTACGTCATCGCGCTGCTGGTCAACCAGTCGCTGTTCATGGGGGAGTACCGGCAGGCCGTGGCGTTCGCGGAGGCGGCACTGCGGGCCGCCGGGCGGCAGATCACCCCGGCGCTGGCCGCCGATCTGTACGCGATGCAGGCGAAGGCGTACGCCCAGCTCGGCGACGGCAGCAGCGCGCTCGGCTGCATCCGGCGTGCCGAGGCCGAGGCGGAGCGGATCCGCCCGGGGCACGAGCCGGACGAGACGGGCTATGTACAGCCGGGGCTGGTGAACGTCCAGGTCGCGGAGGCACTGCTCAGCCTGGGAGATCTGACGGCGGCCCGCGCGCACGCGGCGGCGGCCGCGGCGACCCCGGCGCACGACCGGGGCCGGGTGCACCGGCTGGCCATGCTCAGCCAGATCGAGCTTCGTCAGGGCGAGGCCGACCGGGCCGCGCGGACGGCGACGGAGATGGCCGAGCGCGCCAGGGGGATGGAGTCCCAGCGCCTCAGGGACCGGCTGCGGTCGGTGCGTGAGCATCTGGTGACGAGCGGATGCACGCATGCGGAGGAGGCGGCCGAACTCATCGACGGGGACCTGCGCGTTCCCCTGTGACCGTTCTCCTGTGAGCCCCCGTGCGGGCGTTCCCCTCTGAGCGCGCTCCTGCTGCGATATTGCCATCTACTTGTCGGAAGGTGGCAGAACTGTGCAGTGGACGAAACTAAGCGAGCAAACTGTCTATGAAAACCCCTGGTTCAGGGTCAATCTCGCCGACGTGGAGCTGCCGGACGGCCGGCACCTCGACCACTTCCTGATACGGCTCCGCCCGGTCGCCGTCGCGACCGCCGTCAACGAGGCCAACGAGGTGCTGATGCTGTGGCGGCACCGCTTCATCACCGACAGCTGGGGCTGGGAGCTCGCCGCGGGAGTCGTCGAGGACGGCGAGGACATCGCGTCCGCCGCGGCCCGCGAGATGGAGGAGGAGACCGGCTGGCGGCCGGGCCCCCTCCAGCAGCTGCTGACGGTCGAGCCGTCCAACGGGCTCACCGACTCCCGGCACCATCTCTACTGGTCGGAGGAGGCCACGTACATCGGGCCCCCCGAGGACGACTTCGAGTCCTCGCGCCGCGAGTGGATTCCGCTCAAGCTGGTCCCGGACATGATCGCCCGCGGCGAGGTCCCGGCCGCCAACATGGCGGCCGGGCTGCTGATGCTGCACCATCTGCGGCTGGGCTGAGCCGGCCGGCCTGATCCACAGGACCCCTTCAGTGGCCGACTGCCTGCCAGACCGCCACTGCCAGTGCGCCGAGCGCGGTGAGCGCGGCGACCGCGGGCAGAGGCCATTTGGTGTGCTCGAGCACCACGACGCGCGCGGCGAGATCGGTCAGATCCCGGTCGATCCGGTCATGGCGCTGGGCGAGCAGGGCGAGATGCCCGTCGATACGGGCGAGGCCGACGTCGAGAGAGCGGCGCAGCTCGGCGAACTCCTCGACGGCGGCTAAGTGATCGGGGTCGGTGGTCACGGATCGCTCCTCTTCGGAAAGTTGTCTGTGGTCCCTCGGTCGAGCGTTCCCGAGTCAACTCTCCCTGGTCGGAGCAAGGGAGCGTGTGCGCAGGGCATATGCGGACACGCTCCTCACACCCCGTGTGAAACACCCGTGCCAAACACCTGTGTGATTCAGGAGTACGAGTAGAAGCCGGATCCGGTCTTCCGGCCCAGCCGGCCCGCGTCCACCATCCGCTGCAGCAGCGGAGGAGCGGCGTACAGCGGCTCCTTGAACTCGGCGTACATCGAGTCGGCGACCGAGGCGACCGTGTCCAGACCGATCAGGTCCGACAGCTTCAGCGGACCCATCGGGTGGGCACAGCCCAGCTCCATGCCGTTGTCGATGTCCTCGCGGCTCGCGATGCCCGACTCGAACATCCGGATCGCCGAGAGGAGGTACGGGATGAGCAGCGCGTTCACCACGAAGCCCGAGCGGTCCTGGGCGCGGATGGCGTGCTTGCCCAGAGCCTGCTCGACCACGGCCTCGGAGCGCTTGATGGTCTCCTCGGACGTGGTCAGCGCCGGGATCAGCTCGACGAGCTTCTGCACCGGCGCCGGGTTGAAGAAGTGGATGCCGATGACCTGGTCGGGGCGGGAGGTCGCGACGGCCAGCTTCACCAGCGGGATGGAGGAGGTGTTGGAGGCGAGGATGGCGTCCGGCCGGGTCACGACCTGGTCGAGGACCTGGAAGATCTCTGTCTTGACCTGCTCGTTCTCGACGACCGCCTCGATGACGAGATCGCGGTCGGCGAACTCCCCGAGGTCGGTGGTGAAGCTGAGCCGGGCCAGCGCCGCGTCGCGCTCCTCCTCGGTGATCTTGCCGCGTTCGGCCGCCTTGGAGAGGGAGTTGTGCAGACGCGTACGGCCGATCTCCAGGGCCTCGCCGGTGGTCTCGGCGACCTTGACCTCGAGTCCGCTGCGGGCGCAGACCTCCGCGATACCGGCGCCCATCTGGCCACAACCCACCACTCCGACGCGGGATACGTCGGCCACAGTGTCGGTCACATCGTGCCTTTCGCTGATCTTCAGTGCGGCAGGTCCCCCGTATGGTTCCGGCGCCCGCCTCGACCCCACGACGTTACTCCGCCGGTGCGTGTGGACGAGGGGCCGGGGCGGGAATGCTGTGCGGGGACAGTGAGCAGGACGCGGCGTACTGCGGTGCGAAGGGGTCGGCAGATGACTCGGCGTATGAGGCAGATCACCAGAAGAGGACTCGTCACGGCCGTCGGCGCACTCGCCGCATCGGCCATGACCGGGCGGGCGGAGGCGGCGCCGGTGCGCGGCCGGCGCAGCTGCACACAGGAGTTCCGCGGGATGTGGCTGGCCACGGTGGCCAACCGCGACTGGCCCTCCCGGCCCGGCCTGAGCGCGAACCAGCAGCGCGCGGAGCTGCTGGCCCACCTCGACAAGGCGGTGGCCCGCCGGCTGAATGCGGTGGTCTTCCAGGTGCGGCCGACCGCGGATGCCCTGTGGCCCTCGCCGTACGAGCCGTGGTCGCAGTACCTGACCGGCGTCCAGGGGCGGGATCCCGGGTGGGACCCGCTCGGCACCGCCGTGGCGGAGGCCCATGAGCGAGGCCTGGAGCTGCACGCGTGGTTCAACCCGTACCGGGTCGCCAACCACGCGGATCCGACGCGCCTCGCCAAGGACCACCCCGCGCGCCGGAACCCCGGATGGGTGCTTCCGTACGGTGGAAAGCTCTACTACAACCCGGGGCTCCCGGAGGTCAGGTCCTTCGTGCAGGACGCGATGCTCGACGCGGTCGAGAAGTACGAGATCGACGCCGTGCACTGGGACGACTATTTCTACCCGTACCCGGTGGCCGGGGAGGTCGTCGACGACGACGAGGCGTACGAGGAGTACGGCGGGGACTTCCCCGACAGGGCCTCGTGGCGACGCAACAACATCGACCTGCTGGTGACCGAGACCGCCGACCGGATCAAGGAGATCAACGACCGGGTCCGCTTCGGCATCAGCCCGTTCGGGGTCTGGCGCAACGTGGCCACCGACCCGCTCGGCTCCAACACGAGGGCGGGTGTCCAGACGTACGACGATCTGTACGCCGACACCCGGAAGTGGGTCCGCAAGGGGTGGATCGACTAC
The DNA here is from genome assembly GCF_053611045.1 of Streptomyces sp. NPDC054841. Taxonomy (NCBI): domain Bacteria; kingdom Bacillati; phylum Actinomycetota; class Actinomycetes; order Kitasatosporales; family Streptomycetaceae; genus Streptomyces; species Streptomyces sp. NPDC054841. The sequence continues at coordinate 7,188 of NZ_JBSGZO010000242.1, forward strand.
GTCCTGCCACAGCTGTATTGGAACATCGGCCTGGCCGTGGCCGACTACGCGAAACTCGTTCCCTGGTGGGACAAGGTCGCGCGGGGCACCGGCGTCGACCTGTACATCGGCGAGGCCCTGTACAAGGCGGGCGATCCGGCGCAGCCCGCGGCCTGGCAGGACCCGGCCGAGCTGTCACGCCACCTCACACTCGCCTGCGACTACGCCCAGGTGCGCGGCCACTGCTTCTTCTCGGCAAAGGAGGTCGTCACGGACCGGATCGGAGCGATGGCCAGGGTCGTGGCCGATCACTATCCGACCCGGGTCCGGGCACGGCGCTGAGCTGTTGGTCAGTTGTGGTCGCGGTGGCGTACGACGGTGTCGGGACCTGGTGACATCAGGCACTCGTGACCGTCGTCCTCGAAGCGGACGCGGTAGGGCGGAGTGCCCTTGTCGCCCAGAACCTCAACGACTTCGGCGAGCCGGTCGTGCTGGCCGACGACCCGGCCGTGCACGAGCAGCTTGTCTCCCACACTCGCTTCCATCGGGCGTGACCTTCCTTGAAGGGGGTGGTCGGTACTCCTGAGTCTACGTCCCGGGGTGTGACCCGTGTCACCCTCAGGCGTTCGCGCGCTGGGTGACGGCGATGCACACGAGCACGGCGACGGCGGCGAGCGGGGCGGCGGGGGAGAGCTGCTCGGAGAGCAGCAGCACCGACCAGACGAGGGTGAGCAGGGGCTGGGCGAGCTGGAGCTGGCTGGCCTTGGCGATGCCGATCGAGGCCATGCCCCGGTACCAGACGTAGAGCCCGAAGAAGGTCGATCCTGCGGCCACCCAGAGCAGGCCGATGACGCCGTGCGCGGTCAGCCGGACCGGTTCGGCCATCAGAGCGACGGCCGCGCCCGCCAGGGCGAGCGGCAGGCACAGGATCAGTGCCCAGCCGATCACGTGCCAGCCCGGCATCACCCGGGCCAGCCGGCCGCCCTCGGTGTAGCCCGCGGCGCAGACCAGCAGCGCGCCGAAGAGATAGAGATCTCCGGTCGACAGTGCGCCGCCGCTCTCCCGAAGCGTGAACGCGATCACGACCGCCGCACCGGCGAGCGCGGCGGCCCAGAACGTCCGGGCGGGCCGCCGGCCCGTCCGTACGGCCGCGAAGGCGGCGGTCGTCAGCGGCAACAGCCCGACCACCACGGCGGCGTGCGACGTGGTCGAGGTCTGCAACGCGAGGGTCGTCAGCAGCGGAAATCCCACGACCACGCCGCCCGCGACGACCGCGAGCGAACCCCAGTGGCGCCGCTCGGGCACCGGGACGCGCAGGGCCAGGAGGAACACCCCGGCGACGACCGCCGCGAGGACGCTGCGCACCGCCACGAGTGACCACGGCCCGAAGGACTCCAGGCCCCAGACGGTGGACGGGAAGGTGAGGGAGAAGGAGACGACTCCGAGCGACGCGAGCAGTGTGCCGCCGCGGAGTGCCCCCCGGCCGCGCGCCCCGGCAACGGCCCGGCCGCCGATGGCATCCGCGCCGTCCGCCGGGCTCAGGCCGTCGCCCGCTGCCGGGCGGGCGGGGAGCGCCGGGCCGACGACGAGGGCCGGATCGGCGGCCGCCGTCGCGCCGGGCTGGGCCGGATCGCTGACCGCTATCGTCCGGGTGGTAGTAGCGCTATCCTGTGCTCTCATGCAAGAGCGTAGCAGTGTGGGCGAGCTGGCGAAATCGCTCAAACAAGAGCTGAACCGCTACTCGGTCGGCGAGAAGCTGCCATCGAGCCGGGCCATCGTCGAGCGCTATCGCGTCTCCCCGGTCACCGTCTCCCGCGCCCTCGCGCAGCTCGCCGCCGAGGGTCTGGTCGTCACCCGGCCGGGTGCCGGCGCCTTCCGTGCGCAGCCGTGTACGGACACCGCGGTGCCCGGCGACACCTCCTGGCAGGAGGTCGCGCTCAGCGCGGACGCCGCAACCGAGCTGGTGCCGCGCGCCGTCGACGCGTCCGGGGTGCTGGTGACGCTCGCCGCCCCGCGCCCGGGCGTCATCGAGTTCAACGGCGGCTATCTGCACCCCTCCCTCCAGCCGGAGCAGGCGATGGCGGCCGCGCTCGCGCGGGCCGGCCGCAGGCCCGGGGCCTGGGGCAGGCCACCGGCCGACGGGCTGCCCGAGCTGCGCGAGTGGTTCGCACGCGGCATCGGTCCCGGTGTCACTGCCGCCGAGGTGCTGGTGACCGCGGGCGGCCAGCCTGCCCTCACCACCGCACTGCGCGCCCTCGCCCCGCCCGGCGTCCCCGTGCTCGTCGAATCGCCCACCTATCCGGGCATGCTGGCCATCGCCCGCGCCGCAGGACTGCGGCCCGTGCCGGTGCCGGTCGACCCGCAGGGCGTCCGCCCCGAGCTCCTCGACGCCGCTTTCCGGGCCACCGGTGCCCGGGTCTTCGTCTCCCAGCCGCTCTTCCAGAACCCCACCGGCGCGGTGCTCGCCCCCGGACGCCGCACCGAGGTGCTGAGGATCGCCCGCACCGCCGGTGCGTTCGTCATCGAGGACGACTTCGCCCGCCGCCTCGTCCACGACGATGCGGGCGCCCTTCCCTCCCCGCTCGCCGCCGACGACCCCGACGGTGTCGTCGTCCACGTCTGCTCGCTCACGAAGGTCACCTCGCCGAGCCTGCGCGTCGGCGCCCTCATCGCCCGCGGCCCCGTCCTCGAACGCCTCCGTGCCATCCATGTCGTCGACAACTTCTTCGTCCCCCGTCCCCTCCAGGAAGCAGCTCTCGAACTCGTCGGCTCCCCTGGCTGGAGCCGCCATCTCCGTGCCGTCGCCGCCGAGTTGAAGACCCGACGCGACACCATGACCGCCGGGCTGCGTCTGCACCTCCCCGAACTCGTCCTCCCGCACATCCCCTCCGGCGGCTATCACCTCTGGCTCCGCCTCCCCGACGGCACCGACGAATCCGCCCTCGTCTCCGCCGCCCTCCGCGCGGGCGTCGCCGTGGCCCCCGGCCGCCCGTACTTCAGCGCCGAACCCCCGGCGGGACACATCCGGATGAGCTTTGCGGGCGTCGCGGGCGCGGCGGAGATCGCGGAGGGGGTGCGCAGGCTGCGTACCGCCTGCGACGAGGTCCTGGGGTGATGCCGAGGGGCCTGGCGGTCAGCACTGGGGTGATGCTCCCGGGCCTGTCCGGCGGATCGTGCCGGGCTCGTCAGCGGCCGGGCAGCGGGACGCTTCCACAGCGGAACTCCGCCGCGTCGAGCAGCTCCGGGGTGATCCGGACCCCGGTCAGCCGCTCGGCGAAGGCGAACGTGGCCGCGGTCGTCAACGCGAGGTCGTCGTCGCCGATCTCCTTGGGGTCCCGCAGATCGAGGCCGGCCTCGCGCATGTCCTCGACCGAACCGTCGGGGTCCGCGCCGTACCGTGCGTACGCGAACAGGGGCTCGAAGTGGAGCCGCAGCTCGCCGTCCACGAACCAGTTCACGTAGTCGGCCGCGTTGACATTGGTGAAGTGCGACACCAGCTCCGTACCCTGCGACAGCGGGCTGAGGACTTCCTCCAGCGTGCCGACGTAGCCGTTCGGCTCCACCATCAGCACCCAGCCGCCCGCCTCGACGACTCCCACGAACTGGCTGTCGCCGTCGTCCCAGGCGTCGTACGCCGCCGCGACCAGGCTGCTCGTCCCCGTTATCCGCGCACCCCGGTCGGTGGCACCCAGCCGCGTCAGCAGGGCCTCGGGCGTCAGCCCCCGCACCAGCGTGAGGCAGTACGCCTCCATGAGCTCAGGACAGTGCTCGTCGAGCCAGCCGTAATCGGCAGCGGTCGCGTTCATAGGAAGATCGTGGCACCCGCCACTGACAATCGGTCCGGGCGCTGCGAAGGTACGGAGATGAGCGACACGGACGTCACCTTCGGCGCGTACGAAATCTCCTCCGACCCCGCCCGCCTCGACCCGGCCCGCGTCCACCACTGGCTCTCCACCGACGCCTACTGGGCCGAGGGACGTACCCGGGAGCAGCAGGACCGGGCGATCGCCGGGTCGCTCAACTTCGGGGCGTACGACAGCGCTTCGGGCGAACTCGTCGGCTACGCACGTGTCGTCACCGATCACACCACCTTCGCCTGGCTCTGCGACGTCTACATCGACAGGTCCGTGCGCGGCAAGGGGCTCGGCACCACACTCGTCGAGGCCGTCAGGGACCACCTCGCCCCGCTCGGGCTGCGACGGATCCTGCTGGCCACAGCCGACGCCCACGGGGTTTACGAGAAGGCCGGATTCGCACCGCTCAGCGACCCGGGGAAGTGGATGGCCTTCGGCCTTCAGTGAACTTCATTAACGGTCAGTAACCACTCTTGACCTGGGGCGCGTCCGGCACCACGATCCCGCCATGAGTGTTCGGGTCACCCTGGTCGCCGCCGCGCGCTGCTCCTCCCGGCTGGCCGAGCGCTTCGACGACGACCGGCCGCTGGACCTGGCCGGCTGGCATGACGTGCAGCTCGCCGCGCACGCGCTCGTACCTCTGGGCGCGGCCGAGCTGCGCTACTGCTCGCCGACCGCCCGCAGCCGCGCCACCGCCGACGCGCTCGGCTACGCCCCGATGGCGCAGCCCGCGCTGAGCGACTGCGACATGGGCCGGTGGCGTGGCTTCACGCTCGCCGAGGTGGCGGCGAGGGAGCCGGCCGCGGTCGACGCCTGGCTCGCCGACCCGCGCTCCGCGCCGCACGGCGGCGAGCCGCTGCTGGGGTTCATCACCCGGATAGGGGGCTGGCTGGACACCCGCCCCGTCGACGACGGGAGTTCCGTCCTCGCCGTCGCCGAACCCGCGGTCGTACGGGCCGCGCTCGTGTACGCGCTCAAGGCGCCGCCCGCCACGTACTGGAACGTGGACGTCAGGCCGCTGTCCACCGTCGTCCTGACCGGCAGGGCGGGTTGCTGGAACCTGCGCCTGGAGACCGGCGGCTGAGCGCGCTCGCGCGGCCCGCCCACGCCGCACCGACGCGCCGCAGGGCGTCGCCGGCCCGGCAGGATCCGGCCCGGCAGGATCCGGCCCGGCAGGATCCGGCCCGGCAGGATCCGGCCCGGCAGGATCCGGCCCGGCAGGATCCGGCCCGGCAGGATCCAGGCCGCCAGGATCCACCGGACAGGCCGGCCGTGTGGCCGCACGTCAACGCGCGGCCAACGCCGTCAACCCGGTCAGCGCGGTCGCGGAATCACTGGGAATTCGTCATGTCCGGGTGTCGATCCGGGCCGGGCCCGTTCGTATAGAGGGTGAGAAGCCGGAACGAAACGGCGCCGGCGGTCACGGCAAGGAGAAGCGCCATGAAGCAGTACCTGCTCAGCATCTACCAGCCCGACGGGGACCCGCCGCCGCCCGAGTTCCTCGAACCGGTCATGCGGGACCTCGAGGCCCTGAACGCCGAGATGAGGGAGGCCGGCGCGTGGGTGTTCGCGGGGGGTCTCCACCCGCCGGGCACGGCCACGGTGCTGCGCGTGAAGGACGACGAGGTGCTCATGACCGACGGTCCGTACGTCGAGGGCAAGGAGCACATCGGCGGGTTCACGGTGATCCGGGCGGCCGATCTCGACGCCGCGCTCGAATGGGGCCGCAGGTACGCCCGCGTGCTCGCCCCCCTGTCGATCGAGGTCAGGCCGCTGGAGCACGGAAGCTGCGGGTGACGTCCGGGATGCCGGAGGTGTCGGCGGCGGACGTGGAGCGCGTGTTCCGCGAGGAGTACGGGCGCGCTGTCGCCGTCCTGGTC
>NZ_JBSGZO010000243.1:0-12847 GCF_053611045.1 Streptomyces sp. NPDC054841
CCTCAGCCGTCCCACTCCTGACCAGCTGTTGCGGTCGTCCTTCCGCCGGGAGCACAGCCGCATCGGTCACTTGAGTGGGTAGGTGTCGGTTCGGACGGGCGGCAGGCTCAAGTGCCCCAGGTCGGCCGGTGCCGGAGTCGTCAGCGGCCACAGCGGTGCGGCTTCCCCGTCGGCGGCCGCTGCCGGGGCGTCGGTCAGCCTCATTCGCTCGCGCAGACGTCCGTAGAAGTCGGTGGGCCCGAGCCTCACTGATCGCAGGGGACGCGGTGCGGCGTAGACGCCGATCCACTCTCCGGGCCGCAGTACGCCGCGCAGTTGGCCGTCGATGCTCACCGCTGCGTGTCCTGAGCGTTCGAGGAGGCGCAGTGCGATGGGTTCGTCCGGGGCGGCGACGACGGAGCGGTTGAAGGCCATGTGGGGAGCGACGGGGGTGAAGACCAGTGCCTCGGCGCGTGGGGAGATGACCGGTCCGCCCGCGGCGAAGCTGTAGGCGGTCGAGCCGGTCGGCGTGGCGACCATGAGCGCGTCGGCGGAGTACGAAGCCAGCAGCCTGCCCGCGAGGTAGACACCCACCGACACCTGATGATCTCGCGCCAGCTTCTCCAGGACGACGTCGTTGAGCGCGGTCGCATTCAACGCGATACCCCAGCCGCCCCCCTTTTCACACTCCGGGCGTACCGGGGGTGGTGGCAGAAGCGGGCCGCGACCGTAGCGCATCAGGGGTTCCATGCCTTCGGGCATTTCCAGGGGACACGAAGCTCGCATGGTGAGCAGCATGCGGTTCTCCGTGTTGACACGTCCCTCGTGGACGGCGTCCAATGCCAGGCATACGTCCTGGACGGGTACCTCGGTCAGGAAGCCCACGCGTCCGAGATCCACACCGAGCACGAGGGCGTCGTGCTCGGCGGCCAGTCGGGCGCCGCGCAGGAATGTGCCGTCGCCGCCCAGGGTGACGATGAGGTCGGGGTCGCCGGCGGCGTCGAGTTCCTCCTGGGCAGTGTGCCGCTGTTCGCCTTCGTGCCACACGTCGATGTCCGTGCAGCGTACGCCGTGGCTGTCGCACCAGTCGCGAACCGCCCGGGCCGCATCGACAGCTTCGGGGCGCCCTTCGTGGACGACGAGTCCGACTCGTGACACTGCCATGTTGTGCCTCCTCATGGGTGCGACGCGCGCTTCCGGGGCGTCGTGGTCGCCCGTCGTCCCAAGGCCGGTGCGAGCGCGGCACGTTCAGCCGGGCTCCTGTGCCGCTGGGGAGGCGATGGGGAGCGAGACACGAAACCGCGTGTCGCCGGGGCGGGATGCGACGCGGATGTCGCCACGGTGTTTGTTCACCACGATCCGATAGGAGATGTCCAGGCCCAGGCCGGTACCCTCGCCCACTGGTTTGGTGGTGAAGAAGGGCTCGAAGATGCGCGGCCGGATCTCGGGGTCGATGCCGGTGCCGGTGTCCCTGATCTCCACGAACGCGTGAGTTTCGTCGTGCCGGGTGGCGACCGTCAGGGTGCCGCTGCCGTCCATCGCGGCCAGCGCGTTGTCGATGAGGTTGGTCCACACCTGATTGAGTTCCGCGCCGTAGGCGGGGACGGCCGGCAGGTCGGGGTCGTACTCCTTCACCACGCGCACGCCTTCGGGGATCTTTGCCTGGAGCATCACGAGGGTGGCGTCGAGGAGTTCGTGGACGTCGACCGGCTGCTGGGCGGTCCGGTCCAGCTGGGAGTACTGCCGGGCCGCGTCGACCAGTCCGGAGATACGCCGGACCGCATCCTCGATCTCCCCCATCAGCAGTTCGGTGTCCACGGTGTAGGTGAGCCAGCCGACCGCGGCCCGCAGGTTGTCGTCCGACAGTCCCTCTGTGGCCTCGGCCAGCCATCCGGCGTCGATGCCACCGGAGACGAGAACGGGAGCGATGTCCCAGGCTCGTTCCATCCCCGCGCTCTCGAGCCAGTCCCCGAGTTCGTCCTCGGCGTCCGCCGCCTCGATCGCCGGCAACGGGCGCGCGGCGATGGCCCGCCGTACCGCGGCATCCTGCATCTCGACCAGCTCGTGCAGACGTGTGCCGTCCACCCGGCCGTCCGCGATGAGCGCGAGTTTGTGCCGCATTCCCGAGACGCGGTCACGGAGGGTGTCGGTGGCGCGGACGGCTGCGGCTGCGGGATTGTTGAGTTCGTGGGTCAGACCCGCCGTCAGTGAGCCGAGGGCGACGAGCCGTTCGCGCTCACCGACGATGACATCGATGGCGCGTGTCCCGAGGAACAGTCCTTCGAGCAGGTGCAGTGCCATGGGGAACCAGGTCCGCAGGGCGGTGGCGAACTCGGCAGCGGGCAGCACGAAGAACTCCGCGTCGGTGACCGCGCGCATCGAATGGGAGTAGACCTGGTCCACACGGTCACCGAGGTAGGCCTGGGTGGCGCCCCCGTAGGCGCCCCTTTGATCCGTGCGGCTGAGTTCGATGTCGTCGCCGTGGAGATGCCGGCTGAGCGCGACGGTACCGCCCAGCAGCACGAAGAAGCAGGTCGCGCTCTCTCCCTGTTCGTATACGGCCGTTGACGTCTCGCGCACTTCGACGCGCCCGCGTTCGGCCAGCCAGGACAGCTGCTCCGCGTCGAGTGCCTCGAAGAGGAAGAGGGTGCGCAGCTCGTCCGGGGTCAGCGCGCTGCGGGAGGCCTGGGCTGTCATTGCGCCTCCAGGTAGCGGTGCACCAGCGTGACGGCCATGGCTCCCTCGCCCACCGCCGAGGCGACCCTCTTGACCGACTCGGCGCGGACGTCCCCGGCGGCGAACACTCCGGGGACGCTGGTTTCGAGGTGGTAGGGGGCGCGCGCCAGGGGCCACCGGGGCGAGCGGCTTCCCGCTGCGGGCAGGTCCGGCCCGGTCAGGACGAACCCACGTCCGTCGCGCGCCACCACGCCGTCCAGCCATTGTGTCTGCGGTTCGGCGCCGATGAACACGAACAGCCAGGAGGCGTCGCAAGTGGTGTGGCTCCCGGTGCGGTTGTCGCGCAGCGTGAGCCGCTCCAGGTGGCCTTCGCCGTCGCCGGCGGCCACTTCGGTGCGGGCGTGGATCTCGATGTTGGGGAGGGCTTCGATCTGCTGGATCAGATAGTGGGACATCGACCGAGTGAGGTCGGGACCGCGCACGATCAGGTGGACGCGCCCCGCGTAGCGGGAGAAGTAGACGGCGGCCTGTCCGGCGGAGTTGGCGCCGCCGACGATGTACACGTCGGCGCCCTGGCAGCCGGCCGCTTCGAAGGACGCCGCGCCGTAGAAGACACCGGCGCCCGTGAAGGAATCCAGGTTCGCTCCCGTGAGCCGCCGGTAGGAGACGCCGGTGGCGAGGACGACGGTGTGCGCGCCGGTGGAGGTCCCGTCGGCGAACCGCAGCACGCGTCCCGATCCCGCCGCTTCAAGAGCCACCACTTCGGTCGCACTGAGGATTTCGGCACCGAATCGGGCCGCCTGCCGCCGGGCCCGGTCGGTCAGTTGCGCTCCGGACACTCCGTCGGGGAAACCCAGATAGTTCTCGATGCGGCTGCTCTGTCCCGCCTGTCCCCCGGTCGCGCTGCGTTCGACGAGCACGGTGCGCAGGCCTTCGGAGGCGGCGTAGACGGCGGCGCCCAGTCCGGCCGGCCCCGCGCCGATGACGACGACGTCATAGAAGTCGGCAGCGGGGCTGGTGCGCAGGCCGACCCGCTCGGCGAGTTCCGCTTCGCTGGGGGCGTGCAGCGCCTTTCCGTCGGCCGTGACCACCAGCGGGACATCGGCCGCGGTGAGGCCTGCCGCTTCCAACAGCTGCACACCCTCGGGCTCGTCGGCGGCGAGCCACCGATAGGGGACGAGGTTGCGCGCGAGGAATTCCCGCACGGCGAACGAGGGCGCTGACCAGCGATGGCCGACGATCCGCGTCTCGGCGGCGCCGGGGTCGGGTGCCGCGTCCCAGAGCTCCAGCAAGGTGTCCAGGACGGGGTAGAGGTTCTCCTCCGGGGGAGTCCAGGGTTTGAGGAGGTAGTGGTCGAGATCGACGACGTTGATCGCGTCGATGGCCGCTCCGGTGTCGGCATAAGCGGTCAGCAGTACCCGGCGCGCCAGGGGGAACAGGTCCATCGCAGCTTCGAGGAACTGCACCCCGTTCATCGTGGGCATGCGGTAGTCGGCGATCATCACGGCCAGCGGTTCGCCGCGGAGTTTGACCTCGCGCAGAGCGTCCAGGGCCTCGTCACCCGAGAGCGCGCGCAGCACCCGGAACCGATCGCCGTACCGGCGTCGCAGGTCACGGGCGATGGCCCGGGAGACGCCGGGATCGTCGTCGACGGTCAGGATCGTCGCCTTCGACACCACTTCATCATGCGCGCGTGGCGGTCCTCACGCTCGCCGGCCGACGGGCCGGCATGCACTCCTCCGTGGTCCGGCCGAGGTGGAAGCGTGCACGGTCCAACCGAGGTGGAAATTTCAACTTCTCGCACATATCATCGCACTTGTGTATCTGCGGCTCGGTCTCCGTAGCCTGGCACCGGCCGCCGCCCTGATCGTCCTCGGTGGCGCGCCCGCGACCAGTGCGGACGGACCTGTCACCGGAGCCCGCGGCACCCCGGGTGCCGTCGGGGCGCACGACCCGTACTTCCCCAGGCTCGACAACGGCGGGTACGACGTCCAGCACTACGCGCTCACACTCGACTACGACCCGAAGTCACACAGGCTCGCCGGCACCGCGGAGATCACCGCCCGCGCCGGCCAGGACCTCAGCTCCTTCAACCTCGACCTCCACGGGCTGACCGTCCGCGGCGCGACCGTCGACGGAGCACCCGTCGCGGTCACCAGGGACGGCGATGAGCTGACGCTCCGGCCGGCCGGCGACCTCCGCAAGGGCGGCACCTTCCGCGCCGTCGTCCGCTACGGCGGTTCGCCGCGCACCATCACCAACGCCGAAGGCGCCCGGGAGGGCTGGCTGAGGACCGCGGACGGCGCGATCGCGCTCGGTCAGCCGGACGGCTCCATGGCGTGGTTCCCCGGCAACCACCACCCCAGCGACAAGGCGACGTACGACATCACCGTCACCGTCCCCAAGGGCCTCAAGGCCGTTTCCAACGGGGAGCTGCGCTCCGAACGCCCCACCGCCGACGGCGGACACACCGAATTCGCCTGGCGCTCCGCACAGCCCGTGGCGAGTTACGTCGTCACCGTCGGCATCGGCGCGTACGACATCACGAGGTCCCGCCCCGGGGCGGCCCGTGTGCCCGTCTACACAGCCGCGGACAAGACCGTCACCGCGCAGAGCGAAGCCCTGCTGGCCCGCATCCCCGAGCTCACGGACTGGGCCGTGAAGAAATTCGGCCCTTACCCGTTCTCCTCGGCCGGCGCGATCGTCGAGCGCGAGGGCGATGCGGACTACGCGCTGGAGACGCAGAGCCGGGCCTTCTTCACCGAGGACGCCTTCGACCCCGTAACCGTCATGCACGAACTCGCCCACCAGTGGTACGGCAACTCCGTCACACCCAGGACCTGGCAGGACGTGTGGCTGAGCGAAGGCTTCGCGACCTACGCGGAGTGGCTGTACCTCGAGGAGTTCGAGGACACCCCCGTCCAGGAGAGTTTCGAGGACGCGTTCGAATCCGAGGAGAACTGGGCCTTCCCGCCCGCAGACCAGCCCGACGCCGAGCGCCTCCTCGGGGAGCCTGTCTACGAGCGCGGCGCGATGGCCCTGCACAAGGTCCGTGAGGCCGTCGGCGACGGCATGTTCTTCTCCATCCTGCAGGGCTGGGCACAGACGCACCGTCACGGCAACGCCTCCACGCGCGACTTCACCACGTACGTGGAGCAGAAGTCGGGCAAGGACCTCAGCGGGCTGTGGGACGTCTGGCTCTACAGCGAGGACAAGCCGGCCAGTCCCTGAGGGCTGTCTCTGTCACACTGTCACGTCATGCTCCTGCGCATGGCCGGGCCCCGAGTGCCTCCGCCCCGGGGCCCGTTCTCACAGGAGCACGGCTCACGCCGTGTGCTTGCGGGCTTTGCCCTTGACCTCTTCCGCCGTGCCGCGCACCTTGTCCTCTGCCTTTGCGGCCGCCTGGCGAGCCTCGCCTTCGATGCGGTCACTGGTTCCCTTCAGGCGCAGTTCTTCGTCGCCTGCCACCTCTCCGGCCTTCTGCTTGGCCTTGCCCACGGTTTCCTGGGCCTTGCCTCGGATCTTCTTTCCCTGCGCAGCCACAGTGAATCCACTCCTTGATCGGTCGCGGCTTGTTCCGGATTCCATGCAGTCATATCGACCGGGAACCGGTAAGCGTCATTCTTCGTCTTCGTCTTCGTATTCTTCGTCGCTCTCTTCCTCTTCGTATCCCCCTTCCTCACCTGCGGGCTCCTCGTCGTATTCTTCTCCTTCTTCTCCTTCGCCTTCCCCTTCATCCTCGCCGTATTCTTGCTCCTGCTCGTCCTCGAGTGCCTCTTCGTGAGTTCGGACGACTTCGCCATCGCGTATTTCCCCGCGCCATCCTTCAGCTTCCTCGTCCGTGAAGGTGACGTGCCGCTGGAAGTTCTTGAAGTCCAGTCGCAGGCGTCGGCCTTGAGCCCGCCAGAGATTCCCCGTCTTCTCGAAGAAGCCCGAGGGGTAGTACTCGACGACGAGCACGATGCGCGTGAGATCGGGTGTCAACTCGTGGAAGCTGACGCAGCCGCGCGTGGTGCCTTTGGCACCCTCCGAGGTCCAGATGATCCGCTCGTCCGGCACCTGTTCCTGGACGGTGGCCTTCCAGCCGCGCGTCGAGGGCCCGACCTTCAACTTCCAGTCACTGTGGGTCTCGTCCTCCTGAGAGACACTGCGCACGCCCTTGGCGAACCCGCTGAACGCCTCGTACTCCGTCCAGTGGTCGTAAGCCGTGCGGACCGGCACCCCTACGTCGAGAGCCTCAACGATGTTCATGGACTTGCCGCCGCCGGACTTCCGGCCGCCACCGCCACCCAAGAGGTCCTTTGCCTTGCCCAGCACGTTGTCCTTGACACTCTTGACCTTGCTGCCGATGAGAGCCTTCGCTATCCCCCCACCGGGCAGCGGGCCGCCGTTCTCGGCGGCATCGAGCAGTTGGTCGGTGAGGTCGGCCAGCGAGTCGCCTGCCTTGTCCGCGAGATTCTCGATCTGCGCCCCGAGGTAGTCCACGAACTCGTCGCGCAGGAGTTCCAGGCCCGAGGCTGCCCCGCCGCCCGCGACGCGATCTGTCTTGGCCATGGCCCTACCTCCGCCGTCCGGCCGTCTTCTTGGCGGTCGACTTCCGCGCAGTCGTCTTTCTGACGGCCGCCTTCTTCGCGGGGGCCTTTCTCGCCGTTGTCTTCCTCGCCGGGGCCTTCTTCGCGGCAGCCTTCTTGGCCGGTGCCTTCTTCGCAGCGGCTTTCTTCGCAGGGGCCTTCTTCGCGGCGGCCTTCTTGGCCGGCGCCTTCTTCGCAGGGGCCTTCTTCGCGGCAGCCCTCTTGGCCGGCGCCCGCATCGCGGACGTCTTCTTCGCCCGGCGGGCGGGCTTGGCGGGCTCCTTGGCAGTCCTCTTGCGGGGAGCGGGCTTCCGCGTCCTTCTGGCGGACGTTCGGCTGCGGCGCGGTGGTTTCTCCTCCTCCGGCTCCTCCTCTTCCTCTTCCGGTTCTTCTTCCTCCTCCGGCTCCTCCTCTTCTTCCTCCTCCGGTTCTTCTACTCCCTCCGGCTCCTCCGGTTCTTCTTCCTCCTCCTCTTCTTCCTCCTCTTCCTCTTCTGGTTCTTCCTCTTCTTCCTCCTCCTCGCCCTTCTCGCCGAGGCGGAGGGTGCGGTCATGGAGGGATTCCGCCAGATCGGCGAGACGACGGTCCGCCGCAGCAGCGAGGGCCTGACGACCCGCGTCCAGCAGCTCGCCGCGTATCTGTTCGTTCAGCTCGGCGACTTGCGGTACGTCCTTGAGCTTGCGCAGACCTTCCGTGGCCAGTTGCTGCGGATCGAGCCCGAAGCGGCGGCCCGCGACATAGGTCGCAATGGCGAAGGCGAGCCGCCCCTTCTTTGCACGTCCGAGCACGTACCCACCCGCGACCGCGGCCGCGAGAGCGATCTTGGTCGTGTCGTTCATGAACTGATCCCTTCGCAAAGGGCGTTGAGAAAGGGATTCCGCATCACAGGAGAGACTGCCCCCACAGGTGACAGATATGTCCCTATATGATGAGATTATATGTTCGTGCGTGGAATATGGCGTCCGCACCGTCCACCGGAGAACGACCATGGCCCCAGCAGAACCCGCCAAGCGGCGGCGCAAGGACAAGGCCGCATGGGCCATGCGTTCCGCGGCGCAGCAGCTGGAGCAGTTGCTCGGACGACCGCCCGAGTCGGTCTCGGCGCTCAAACCGACCGATGACGGGTGGGAGGCCGAGGTTGAGGTCCTGGAGCTGGAGCGGATCCCCGAGACCACCAGCGTGATGGCCAGCTACCGAGTGACCCTGGACAACGAGGGCGACCTGGTGGCATACGAACGGACACGTCGATACACCCGAGGACAGATCGACCGCCGCCCCTGACGGCACAAGGGCCCGGCCGGCGAAGGGAGGCACCATGACCATGGTGCCGCAAGGAGGAGCCAGCGTCTCCAGGAGCGGTGGTTCTGGAAACCTCTACGACGTCCTGGAACTCATTCTTGATCGCGGACTCGTCATCGACGTCTTCATCCGCGTCTCGCTCGTCGGGATCGAGCTGCTGACCATCGATGTTCGCGTCGTCGTGGCCAGCGTTGACACGTATCTACGCTTTGCAGAAGCCTGCAACCGCCTCGATCTCACGGCCGGCAGCAAGGCACCGGCGCAGCTGACCGACATCGTCGGGGACACGGTCGAGAGCGGAGCCCGCGGCAAGTCCAAGGGCGCCCTCACCGGCGCCGTGGAGGCCGTGACCGACTCTCTCAAGGGCAGCGGCCGGGAGGACGACGAAGAGGCCGAGGAGGACGACGAAGAAGGCCGTGCGGAGCGCGAGGAGAAGGAGAAGGAGCCGGTGGAGCGGCGACGGCGCTCGACCCGGCGGCCCACCCGCCGCGCGAGGGAACGCGAGGAGGAGTGAACCATGGCCGTGTACGTCTACTGCATCGCCGACAAGCAGCATCCGCTCCGGCTCGACGGTGTGAACGGGGTCGGAGAGCCGCCCTCCTCCCTGCGCACGGTGAACGCGGGGTCACTGACCGCGGTGGTCAGCGACGCGCCCGAAGACCTGCGTCCCAAGCGCCGCGACCTCACCGCGCATCAGGAGGTCCAGAACCGTCTCATGAGGGACGGCACCGTACTTCCCCTGAGGTTCGGCCTCACGGCGCCGGACGACGAGACCGTCCGGACCGTCCTCGAGGAACGGGCCGCCGAGTACACGGACAGGCTCCGGGCACTGGAGGACTGCGCCGAGTACCACCTGAAGGTGAAGCAGGACGAAGAGGCGCTCCTCCGCCAGATCCTTGAGGAATCAAGCATGGCCCGGGACCTCAACGACGCCATCCTCGACGGCACGGCCGGCCCCGATGTGCCTGTCGCTCTCGGCGAGCTCGTCGCCCAGGAGGTGCAGGCGCGCCAGGAGGCACTGGCCGCAGGGGTTGTCGAGGCGCTCCGTCCCATGAGCAGGGACGTGGAGTCCTCCCCGCCGACCGGCGAGGACTTCCTCAGCGTGTCCTTTCTGGTGGCTGAGGACCAGGAGGAACTCTTCCTCACCACGGAGTTGAGCCTCGCCAATCAGATGGGGGACGACTTCGAGTTCCGGCTCAACGGCCCGCTGCCCCCTTACAGCTTCGTCTGAAGGTGATTCCCATGGGCCTGCTCACTCAGATCGCGACCCTCCCCCTGGCACCCGTGCGCGGGGTCGCCTGGGTGATGGAGCGCGTGCTGGAAGCGGCTGAGAACGAGTACTACGACCCCGCACCCATCCAGCGGGAACTGGCTGAGCTCGAAGCGGAGCTGGAGGCGGGGCACATCGACGAGGAGACATTCGACCGGCGAGAGGACGAGCTGCTCGACCGGCTCGAAGAGATCCGAGCGTTCTGGCAAGAAGGCCGCCGCCGTGACTGAACCGCTGGCCAACCGGCTTGGCTCCTATCCCTCCCGCGCCGCTCCGCCGTACGCACAGGGCTCGTCCGCCAATCTGGCCGACATCCTGGAGCGCGTGCTCGACAAGGGCATCGTCATCGCGGGAGACATCCAGATCAATCTGCTCGACATCGAGCTGTTGACCATCAAACTCCGGCTGATCGTCGCCTCCGTCGACAAGGCGAAGGAAATGGGCATCGACTGGTGGGAGCACGATCCCTCGCTCACGTCCCGGAGTCGAGGTGAGCGGTCGCTCGCCGAGGAGAACCGGCGGCTGCGGGCCGAGATCGACGTACTGCGCAAGGGAGGGGAACTGCCCGAAAGCTCCCGGCGCGGCGAGGCGCTCCCCGAGGGTGAGGAAGAGCCCGAGCGTCAGCAGGAGCCCAGGGCGGCCCGTCGCACAAGGAAGTCGCGCGATGACTGACCGCATGACGTATGTGTACGGCGTGGCACAGGAAGCCGCGGGGCTGGAGGACGCCGTGGCCGGGCTCGCCGGTATCGGCGGTGCGCCGGTACGCCTCCTGGCCGGCACGCACGACGGCGGCCTGGTGCTCGTTGTCAGTTCGGCGCCGTCGCGGGATTTCCAGGAGGACGCCCTCAAACGCCACCTCGAAGACCTGGACTGGCTGGAATCGGTCGCCCGCACCCACAACGGCGTGATCGAGGCGGTGACGGCGAGCACCACGGTCCTCCCCCTGCGCCTCGCGACCGTGTACCTCGACGACGACCGGGCACGGAACGTCCTGGACGCGCAGCGAGGCACCTTCGCCGATCGCCTTTCGCGCCTCGCCGCACATGTCGAGTGGGGGGTCAAGATCTACGTGGAGCCGTCGGCGGTACCCGTCGCCGTCGAGCCGGCGCCTCCCCAAGAGCTCAGTCCCGGACGCGCGTATCTGCGTACCCGCAAGGCTCAGCGGAGTGTTCGCGACACCGTCTACGAGGCGGCGCAGACGGCTGCGGAGCGGGTCGAGACCGCGGGGCGCAAGCACGCCGCCGACCGCGCACGCCACCGGGTGCAGCAGGGCGAACTCGCCACCGCGCCGGGCGAGAACGTCGTCAACGACGCCTATCTCGTGCCCCAGGACCGCGCTGAGGAGTTCCGCACCGAAGTGAGCCGTGCCGCGGACGGGCTCGAAGGGGTACGGGTCGAACTCACCGGCCCCTGGGCGCCGTACTCCTTCGCCACGCCTCCGGCGGTGTCGGACGAAGACGCGGAAGGGGCCGGCCCGTGACGCCGTCCGAGCGATCCCCGGCGGTCCCGAGGGCGACGGAACCGTTGCCGAACCGCCAGGTCGCACTCATCGACCTGCTGGACCGGCTGCTCAGTGGTGGTGTCGTCCTGACCGGCGACGTCGTGCTGTCCATCGCCGACATCGATCTCGTGCGCATTTCGCTGCGGGCCCTGATCGTCTCCATTCGCTCCTCGCCGGGAGGCGACGGTGGCGGCTGACGAGACGGAGGACAGGGCCCGCCGTCTCCAAGAGGTCGCGGACGCCGCCGAGCGCGCGTTCCACCTGTTGCCCGCTGCGCCCGAGGACCTTCCCGGTCCCGGCGCAGGTTCGCACGAGCCTGCGCGCAGGATCAGCACCGATCCGGACACGGTGGAGCGCGACCTGGTCAGACTCGTTCTCACCCTGGTCGAGCTGTTGCGCCAGCTCATGGAGCGGCAAGCCCTGCACCGAGTCGACCAGGGAGACCTCACGGAGGAGCAGGAGGAGCGTCTGGGGGCGACCCTGATGGTCCTCCACGACCGCATGAGTGACCTGTGTGCCCAGTACGGGCTCACCATGGAGGACCTCAACCTCGATCTCGGCCCCCTGGGCACGCTTCTGCCACCGGCTGAATGACCAGGCACCGAACCAGCGGCCACCGCTGCCGGGTGGCACACGCGCTGATCACGGCGAGACCCGGGTTTGCCCGGCAAAAAGGCGGGGAGTTGCGAGAAGAGGGGGTTGCCCGTCAGCGGAGGAAGTCATGATCATCCTCGGAGTCATTCTGCTCATCATCGGCTTCTTGGCCGGCATCGGCATTCTCTGGACCATCGGACTCATCCTGGTCGCGATCGGGGTGTTGTTCTGGATTCTGGGAGCGGTGGGGCACGCGGTGGGTGGACGACGGCACTACTACTAGCCGCGCTGCGGGCAACGTCGCGGCCGGAGAACCGGACCGTGGACACGGGCGTTGCCCCCGCCACGCGCGCTGCCACACACCCCGCGCCGCCGACATCCCCGCCACTGACGCTCTGCACACGCTCGGCAAACAAAGTGTCATATCGCACTAAAAAGCTTTGAAAGGGAACAAACGGGTATCACCTGGATGGAGCTCGACCGACGGTCCGCCGTAGCCACCGGCGCAGGCCTCACCCCGTCGAAGGAGCCACATGTCCAGCTTCCCGCTCGCCCCTCAAACCACTGTCCGTGCCGCCCCGCAGGCGCGATCGGCGGCACTCGACGGACTCCCGGAGATTCCGGACCCCAGGACCATCGGCACGCTGGACGCGCGGGCCCTCTCGGCCACCCTGTTCCGCCGGCTTCGCACCCTGGAAGAGGGCACAGCGGAGTACTCGTACGTCCGCAACACCCTGGTGGAACTCAACATGAGCCTCGTGAAGTTCGCGGCGGGCCGCTTCCGCGGCCGCAGCGAGCCCATGGAGGACATCATCCAGGTCGGCACGGTCGGTCTGATCAAGGCGATCAACCGCTTCGACGTCGGTCGCGAAGCCGAGTTCACCTCCTTCGCGCTGCCCACGATCGTCGGCGAGATCAAGCGCTTCTTCCGTGACACCAGTTGGGCCGTCCGCGTGC
>NZ_JBSGZO010000244.1:0-12764 GCF_053611045.1 Streptomyces sp. NPDC054841
GCCGGGGACGGGTATCCGCCCTCGGCCCCCCTTCCCGGACGCCCGCGGCCTCCCGGTCCGGACTTGACCCGGCGGCGGTCCGGTCCAGCAGGTGCTTCGCCCCTGGGGCCGAACGGAGGGGCAAAGCCTGGCGGCAGCGTTCCCCCGCCCCGCCCGCCCGGACGCCATGGACCCCGGGCCCGGCCGGACGCCGGCGCCGGTCGAGGCGGTAGCGGGTCCGGTCGGGGCCGGACTGGCCGAGGCAGGTTTCGCCGAGACCGGACGCCAAGCCTATTGATGACGAAGCTGCCGAGATAACCGCAGCTACTACCGAAAGAGCATTGAGATGCCCACGCTGCTGCACATCGACTCGTCCGCGCTCGCCGAGGGCTCCGTCTCCCGCGAGGTCTCCGCGACCTTCCGCGAGGCATGGCAGGCGGAGAACCCGGACGGCACGGTGATCTACCGCGACCTGGGCGCCGAGCCCGTCGCTCACCTGACCGCCCCCGGGATCACGGCCGCGTTCGTGCCCGCCGAGCAGCGCACCTCCGAGCAGCAGGCCGCGTACGAGCTGCGGGAGATGCTGATCGGCGAGTTGGAGCGGGCCGACGCTGTGGTCATCGGCACGCCGATGTACAACTTCACTATTCCCTCCGGCCTCAAGTCCTGGCTCGACCAGGTGATCGTGATGGGCCGCACTGCGGGCGAACAGCCCTCCGCGGCCGGCACCCCGGTGACCGTGGTCTCGGCACGCGGCGGCGCCTATGGCCCGGGCACGCCGCGCGAGAGCTTCGAGTTCGTCACGACGTACCTGGAGAAGGTCCTGACCGGCATGCTCGGGCTGACCGTCGACTTCGTCGTCCCCGAGTTCACCCTGGCGCGCGTCAACCCGGCGCTGGCCGACTTCATCGGGGCCGCGGACGCCTCCAAGGCGCGGGCCCACGAGGAGGCCGCCGCCCTCGCCAAGGCGGCCACCACTCGCACGGCGGCCTGACCCTCGGCCGTCCTGCGTCCCCCCGAAGCGCCGTCCGCCGAGAGCCCGAGTGGGTGTCATAACGCTCGAGTACAACGCTGTGGCACCTCCCGGCACTCGCATCATCACCGCCGCCACCATGGCCCAGCTGGGCGAGGCCGTACGCAAGGCGACGCTCGCGCTCGCCGACGCGGGCGGCTGGAGCGACCCGAAGGCGGTGGCCGAGCCGTACGGGCCCGCCGCCGCTTGGCGCAGGGACTTGCCGGGCAGGGCGGGGAAGGTGAGCGTGTTGCGGGCGCCGGTCTCGTCCAGGGCGGGGCTGCCCTTCGTCTGCGCGGCGTACGGCTTGTCGTTGAGCGTCACCTCGGGGAGCGGCTCGGTGTTCCCGAGCAGCCGGGCGCCGGTGGCCCTGTCTGTGTACGAGGGGACGCGCGGGAAGTCCTCGGCGACGGTGACCGGGAGCCGGCCGGAGGTGATCACGGACGGGCCGTCCGCGGAGGCCTCGGCTGCGGCTGGCAGCGCGGGCCCTGCAGGGCGAATACGACGGAGGAGGCGGCAGCGAGCGCGCGAGCCGCACGGATTCTTCGGGACACGGGGACTGCGCAGCGGCGTCGCCTTGACCTGGTCAGCGGAGAGGCGGCCCAGGGGCCGCGGCAGTCCAGGAACCCTCTTGCGGAATCCCAAGCCCACGAGTGATTGAAGCTTGAACGGAATTTCTCTACGGTGAATTTAGTTGAAAGTAGAACAATCTCGATGGAATCCCCCACCCCCAAGGAGCCGGCCATGGGCCTCTTCAACCGCAAGAACAACACCGCCACCGCCACCCTTGAGGTCAACCCGGCGCTCACCGCGCTGACCGGCACGTACACCATCGACCCGGCACACAGCAGCATCGGCTTCACCGTGCGTCACGCGATGGTCACCAACGTCCGCGGCGCCTTCGGTGACCACGAGGGCACGCTGAAGCTGGACGGGTCCGACCCGGCCCGCTCCTCCGCCGTCATCGACGTCAAGATCGGCAGTGTCGACACCGGCATCGCGGACCGCGACGCCCACCTGCGCAGCGGCGACTTCTTCGACGCCGAGCAGTTCCCGCTGATGTCCTTCCGCTCCACCGGCGCCGAGGCCCTGGGCGGTGACAAGTACCGCATCAACGGTGACCTGACGATCAAGGACGTCACGCGCCCGCTCTCCATCGACCTGGAGTTCAACGGCTCCGCCACCGACCCGTACGGCCAGCAGCGCGTCGGCTTCGAGGGCGGCGCCGAGATCCTGCGCTCCGACTGGGGCCTGACCTGGAACGCCGCGCTCGAGGCCGGCGGTGTCATGGTCAGCGACAAGGTCAAGCTGAACTTCGACATCTCCGCGATCAAGTCCGCGTGATCGCTCGACCCACACAGAGGCCGGTGAACTGAGGCGGCGAAGGACGGCTCTGCTGCCTGCGCGCCGGCCATCGCCCGGCGCGCAGGCGTCGACCGCACCTTCCTCCACCGTCACCGCGACCTGCTCGGCCAAGTCCACGCGCAGGCCGCTGAGCCGGTCACCGTCCCCGGCGGGCGGGGCCCGGCCATCAGCCGGGCATCATTGCAGCCGACCTCGCGGCCGCCGACGCCCGTACCGCCCGCCTGGCCGCACGCGCCCGCCGCCTCGAACAACGTCTCAGCCAGGTGCTGGGCGAGCAGGCCTGGCGCGAGTCCGGCGTCGGTGGCCCCGACGACACCGAACAGCGCAAGGCCAGAATCACCACGCTGGAGCAGCAAATCGTCGACCTGGAACTGAAGTTGCAAGAGCAAGACGACGACCTCGCAGCCGCCCGCTCGGCCAACCGGGAGCTCATGGCCCAGCTCAACCGCGGCTCCGACAGACCCGGGTGAACTCGGTTCGCCGTCACAGGGTGAATCTCGACGCAGCCATCGTGCACAACAGGTGTTGCACCAGCTACAGTCGTCATGACCGCTTCTGAGCTGCGTGAATCCCTACCGCACGCTCGTGGCGCCCCGGAGAAAGGTCGGCGACTTCGACGCCTCAGGCGCCGACATCGAGCGCGACTGGGTGGCCCGCACCGACTGCTGAAGCCACGTGCAGCGCGTCCTGCTCACCCACGACCAGGTGCGCGAGCACGAGCTGCCCGCAGCCACGGGGAAGGCCGGCGAACCGCGTTGGCCAGGGTTCGCCAGCCGACACGAGCTCGACCCCGGCCAGCCGGTGCAGTGGGAAGTCGAGGCGCTCGATCCGACCGAGCTTCAGCGCCTGGTCCTCGCCGCCGTCACCCCGTACGTCGACCAAGCCGTACTCGGCGACCGCATCGCGGAGGAGGAGCGGCAACGGAGGCAACTCAGGACCTTCACCGATGGGTGGCCCAACCGTCCGCCGGGACGTAGCGGTGACTCCCAAACTCATGGAGATTGATCAAGCGAGGGGGCTACGCAGCGCCTCCCGAAGCCGTCGACAATCGACTCCCGTTCTCGCGTACAAAGCCAGACGGGCATCGCTGCGGCTCCCATGGATGACTGACCGAGTGCCGGTGTCCGTGTCCGGTGATCGCCGCATCGGCGAGTTCAGCTTCAGGGAGCACTCGGAGCTGATGCGAACATGGCCCGGCGTGTACGGGCTGGACGGTTCCTACGCCGGCTGGATACGTGTGGCGTCATCGGTTCCGTCAGCTGCTGGGCTGACGAACACAGCCAGGTAGCGGAACTCCCCGCCCGCTCCGCCCTGCTCGGAGTACGTCTCCCAGCTGAGTGGGTACGTGCCTCGCAGACTGCAGGTGTTCGGCTCATACGTTCCCTCGGCCCAGAGCAGTGTCCCGGTGAGCTCCCGCTCGTGGTGAATCCTGAAGTCGTGATCCCGAGTACGTCGGCGGCCGGGACCTGGCGGGGTCCACAAGGACGCTTCGTTGGTCAGCATGAGTGCGAGACCGTTCTGGTCGGACCGACGACAGAAGCGCTCCAGCCTCGCTATGTCCCGAACGAAATTCAGGCGGGCAAGGTCGGTGGCAGCATGCGCCCTCAAGGCGTACTCCTCGACCGGGGTGCCGACGGTGCCGGTCCAGCCTCGGGTGAAGTACTTGAACTCGACCGCTGTACGAGTCTCGGGTCCGAGACACAGCAGATCCAGATACTCCGTTCTGTCCGACAGCCGCTGCGGCACTTCGAGTCTTGAGTGCACCTCCGGCGCCATCTCCCAAAGCACCTGGGCGAAGCTGTGCTGGAGGTCCGCTTCGGAGTGGAAGACCGGCCTCTGCCGGCACAGCTTCGCCATGATCTCGTCCAGTGAGATCATTCCGGCAACGGTTGCAGCACAGCCCACCGGTTCCATGGTCACGACGCCATTCAAGTCGTCCCCCGGGTGAGCCCTCAAGGCCGGCGAAGGTGCGAAGTCGCCCGGTGAGCCTTGACCTTGACACAGTGACAAGGCCTTCACTGCTTGCCGAGGAGGTGGTCTCGATGACCATGACGAGACAGGACGCGGATGCGATACGAGCGCTCCGGGGCCTGGAGGACGGCCGTTCGTCCGTGCGACTGCGGGCGGCTCTGGCGGTCGGCACGACGCCGGATCCGCGCTTCGTCGACAAGCTCATCGAACGATGCGCGATCGAGCCCGAGTTCTTCGTCCGCGAAATGCTGACCTGGGCGCTCACCCGCCACCCGGTGTCCATGACACTCCCCGAGCTGCTCCGCGAAGTCCGCTCGGAGCATGCGCAGGCACGGAGCCAGGCGCTGCACACACTGTCCAAGATCGGGGACCGGCAGGCGTGGCCGGCGATCACACGGGCGCTCCTGTCCGACGCCGACGACGAAGTGGCGCGGAGCGCCTGGCGAGCCGTGGTCGTGCTCGTGCCGGAAGGCGAGGAGTCCGGGTTGGCCGCGGTGCTGGCGACGCAGCTCGGGCGCGGTGAGCGGGAGACGCAGCTGAGTCTCAGCCGGGCGCTGGTCGCGCTGGGTGAGGTCGTTCTGCCGGCTCTGCGTGCTGCCATGACGGCCCCTGACCGGCGCGTGCGCACGCACGCGCTCGCCACGGAACGGCTGCTGCGCGACCCGGACACCGGATTCGAGTTCGCGATCGAGGAGGCGAAGCGCATCGTGGCCCTCGGCGGGTCCGGCCAGGAGGGACGATAGGAAGTGTTGATCGGTGAGGTGGCGCGACGGTCCGGGGTCAGTGCCCGCATGCTCAGGCATTACGAGTCGCTCGGCCTGATGCGGCCTTCGGGTCGTACGGGCTCCGGCTACCGGGAGTACTCCGGCGAGGACATCCGGCGGGTCTTCCACATCGAGAGCCTGCGGTCGCTGGGGCTGTCGCTGCGTGAGATCGGGCGCGCGCTCGACGATCCCGGCTTCACGCCCTCGGCGCTCGTCGACGACCTCATCCGTCAGACGCGCGAACGCATCGCGGCCGAGACCGAGCTGCTCACGCGGCTGCGCCGGATCGATGCTGCGGAACCCGCCGGCTGGGAGGACGTCCTCCAGGTCGTCGCGTTCCTCCAGGCACTGGGGTCGAAGAGCGCTGCCGCGCGCCAGCGCGCGGCCCTTTCCTCGGTCGACGAGGTTCCCGTGCCGGTGGAGGCTCTGGTCGAGGCGGTACTGGGAGAGACGGAGCCGAACGTCGCCGGAGCCCTTCGATGGGCGCTGGCGCGATCGGGCGACGGCGGCACGGCACTGCTGGCGGAGGGCCTCGGCTCACCGGTGGCCGCGGTGCGGGAACGTGCCGTTCAGTCCCTGGCCGAGATGCCCGGTGGTGAGGCCACCGCCCGGCTGCGGGACGCCCTCGCGAACCCCGATGCCGTGGTCCGCGGCCATGCGGCTCTGGCGCTCGGGACGCGTGGAGTGGCCGATGCGGTGCCGACGCTCATCGACATGATCGTGGAGGGAAGGAACGACACCGATGCAGCCGATGCACTGAGCATGCTGGCGAGCGACACCACGACGGCGGATCAGATCGCCACCAGGCTCGTCGACCGCCTCGCCCACGACACCACCGAAGCGCCTGCGCGCGTATGGCTGACCCAGGCGCTGGCGGACATCCCGGGCACCACGGCGTCCCGTGCCCTCGTGGACCTGTCGCATGACGGGAACCGTGCCGTTGCGCTGACTGCGGCGTACCTTCTTCAGCTACGCGACGCACGGTGACGGATCTCTCCTGGGGTGCCGCGTACGCGGCCCGCGGGGTGAGGGCCGCGGACTTGTCACCGTCTGCCGAAGAGGGACGGTGGACGGGCAGCGGCACCCACCCCATCCGGCGGGCCGACCGCGACGCTCAGCCGAGCCGATTCGGGCGCTGAAGGGCAATCCGCGACGCTCAGCCGAGCGACGGGCGCCAAGCCAGGTGACTTGCCCCCGACCGTGTCCCACTGCCCGCAGCCTTCACCGACAGCGGGGCACCGCCGGCCCCGCAGAGGCAAGCGCGGCCCGGCTGCGGAGCCTGTGCCGGTCAGCCTCCGCTCCGCCTTCCGCCGGGCCGCCTCGCGGTCAGCCCTCGGCGCGGGCGGGCAGCCGCCATCCCGGGCGCGGGAAGTGGCAGGTGTAGCCGTCCGGGTAACGCTGCAGGTAATCCTGATGCTCGGGCTCGGCCTCCCAGAAGGGGCCGACCGGCTCCACCTCAGTGACGACCTTGCCCGGCCACAGGCCGGAGGCGTCCACATCCGCGATCGTGTCCTCGGCGATCCGCTTCTGCTCGTCATCCACGTAATAGATCGCCGAGCGGTAGCTGAGGCCGATGTCGTTGCCCTGGCGGTTCTTTGTGCTCGGGTCGTGGATCTGGAAGAAGAACTCCAGGATCGCGCGGAAGTCGGTCTTCGCGGGGTCGAAAAGGATCTCAATGGCCTCCGCGTGCGTGCCATGGTTACGGTACGTCGCGTTCGGCACGTCACCCCCGGTGTATCCCACCCGGGTCGCCGTCACGCCCGGAAGTCGGCGGATCAGCTCCTCCATCCCCCAGAAGCATCCGCCCGCCAGCACGGCTCTCTGCGTCTGCGCAGCCATTGCTGCCCTCCAATATCTGTCAGCTCGCTCACTCGGGCTGCTCGGCTCGCACACCACCGGCATCCCATGCCCGCCCTCCTCAACGCGCGAGGGATCCAGGCGATTCCGTGCCCGTCCGACCGGCCCTGTGGTCGCCAGTCACCGGCCACGTCGAGAAGCGCACCGACCTGTTGCCCACCCCCACGCCGACAAGGCCGCAGAACACTCAACCGTCGCTGCCGGGGTGAGTCACACGGATCACAGACCCGCCGAGACGGGGGTCTGGCTGCGTCGCGAGCGCGGGGTGGACATCGATTCGTCGTGGCTGTCGGTGCTGCTGAGCCGGGATGGTTCCGCTGGAACGCACCCGCGACAGCCTCCGGTACAGGGCCGCCCCGGCCCTCCTGGCAGCCGCGTGGGAGCGGCTGGAGGGCTTACGGCTTACGGCTGAGGGCCAAAGCCGACAAGGGGGACCTGTACCAGAACCACAAGCCACGCACTCAAGGCCGCGTAGCCGTTGCCGCAGCTCGACCTGCTGCTCAGGCGTCAAACTCCACCGTTCACCGTCAGAATCTTCGGCATCACCGCCACTCTCGCCAAAGCTCCTGCGCCAACGGGGAGTTGACCTCACCAAGATCTAGCGCGACACAAGGAAGTGGACCTCGCGGGGCCTGACCTCCAGGTCGCTCAGGCCGTCGGGCGTCGCGCCCATCTCGCGGCCGACTTCGGCCGCCGCCAGGAATGCCTCCTCGGACTCGAAAGCGCCGGTGGTGACGACGGCGCCGCCGTCCGGCGTGACCCAGACCCCGACGGACAGAAAACCCGGCTGCCGCCGCGTCGCCTCGGCGACCTTGTGGCACTCGCCGACGAACTCCTCGACGTGCTCGGCAGCCGGGTAGTGGAAGGCAACGAAACCGAATGACATGACGTGTCCCCTCTCGGGTTATACGATGCCGTACAAGGTGAGACTAGACCTGTTGTACGGGGCCGTACAACAGGTCTGACTGGGTGAGGTGGGTCACAGATGGGCGCATTGCGCACACCGCGCGAGAAGTGGGTCGAGGAGGGGCTTCGGGCGCTGGCCGCAGGCGGAGTGGACGCGGTGCGGGTCGAGGCGCTCGCCAAGGCGCTGGGGGTGACCAAGGGGGGCTTCTACGGCTACTTCGCCGACCGTGACGCACTGCTGACCGAGATGCTGGACGCCTGGGAGCGCGAAAGCGTGGACGACGTAGTGGACCGGGTCGAGCGGGAGGGCGGCGACGCACGGGACAAGGTCCGCCTGGCCGGACAGCTCACCTTCTCCAGCGATCGCCTGCTCCCCATCGACCTGGCCATCCGCGAATGGGCCCGCCGTGACCACACCGTCGCCGACCGCCTGCGCCGCGTGGACAACAAGCGCATTCAGCTGGCCCGCGACGCGATCAGCACCTTCTGCGCCGACCCCGACGAGGTCGAGGCTCGCGCCGTGCTTGCCTTCTGCGCGGCCATCGGCAGCCACTTCCTCGCCGCCGACCACCCCGGCGGTACCCGCGCCCCGGTCATCGCCCGCGCCGCCGACATCATCCTCGACGTCCCGCATGGCAACCCTGGTGCATGATCCCTTCCCAGGCCCCTGGCAGCCGCCGAGAACGCCGGGGTGCTCATGATGTGCCAGCCGGGTGAGGCGGTGAAGCGCGCTGCTGAACCCTCGCCGTTCGGCGGATGCCGAGAAGGATCAGCACTTGACTTCATCGAGACCGCTCAGGTGACCCGTTCGAGACGAACTGGGGGCGTCGTGCCCGACGGGTATCGCTCCGGCGCCGGAGGCCACGGACAAGTGGGCCGTAGTTATTGAAGAGCCGTGGCACCGGCAATCCGCACGGTGCTGCGGCCGGCGCTCTCCGCCGCAGTGAACGGCAGGCGAAAATCAGTGGCCGCCTGAACCGGCCGACCCCACGCTGTACGCCATGGAAGAACCGCAACGCAGGATCCGTGCGGCCTACTCGGAATCCACGATCACCGTCTACCAGGCGTACTCCCCGGAAATCGGCCTGCCCGCCGTCCGCGACGGCCGCTTCCCCGCCGCGTGGAAGCGGGACAGGATGACATGGATCAAGCCGTCGTTCCTGTGGATGATGTACCGCTGCGGCTGGGGCGCCAAGGCAGGGCAGGAGACCGTTCTGGCTGTCGAGATCACCCGCGACGGCTTCGAGTGGGCGCTGCGCCAGGCGTGTCTGTCGAGCTACGCCCGCGGACTCCACCCCGACCGCGCAACCTGGCAGCGTCAGTTGAAGCGCGCGCCCACCCGCGTGCAGTGGGACCCCGAGCGGGACCTTCACCTGCAACCCCTGCCGTACCGGTCCTTGCAACTCGGCCTCTCCGGTGAGGCCGCACGACGCTACGCGGACGAGTGGACGGTCGCCATCCGCGACGTAACCCCACTCGCCCACGAGATCCGAGCCCTCGTCAGCAGCGGGGACCTGGCCTCCGCCGCCCGACTGCTGCCCCCGGAACGCCCCTATCCCGTTGGAGACGAGCTTCTTGCCCACCTACGTGGATGACGGGCTGCTCCACTCGACAGCCGGCACCGGCCCATGGGTCACATGGCAGCACAGGCTCGCCGGCACGGGCGTCAAGCCAAGTACCCCGTTCGAGACGAACTGGGGAGCGTCTGCCCGACCGGCATCGCCCCTGCGCCGGAAGCCACTGAGGGACAGTCGCCCCTGGCGGGCCGGGAATTCGGTTGCCTCGCGTCACCCCAAGCTGGCTAGATTCTCCGCATGGCAGACATTCAGGGCTCATACGATGATCTGTTCACTGCCGTGCCCAGCGCGCTGGCGGCATTGCTGGACGAGGGAGACGCCGGTGGCTCGGTGGCCGTCTTCGTGGACGGCCGGCCGGTGGTGGATGTCTGGGGCGGATTCACCGACGCCGACCGTACGATCCCGTGGCAGCGCGACACGATCGTCAACGTCTGGTCCGTCACCAAGACGATGACCGCGCTGTGCGCGCTGGTTCTCGCCGACCGTGGCGAACTCGACCTGGCCGCGCCGGTCGCCCGGTACTGGCCGGAGTTCGCCGCGGCGGGCAAAGAGAAGGTGCTGGTACGCCACCTGCTCGCGCACACGGCCGGTTTGCCCGACTGGGACGGGCCGGTGGCGGAGCTGTACGACTGGACGTCCGCCACGGCACGACTGGCAGCGCAGGCTCCGCAATGGGAGCCGGGCAGCGAGGCCGGATACCACTCGCTCACCCAGGGATTCCTCGTGGGCGAAGTCGTACGCCGCATCACCGGCCGGACCCTGGGCACGTTCTTCGCCGACGAGGTTGCCGGCCCGCTGGGCGCGGACTTCCACATCGGCCTGACCGCCGAGCACGACCACCGGGTGGCGCTCACGATCCCGCCACAGTCCCGGGACGACGGCTACGCCGCGAGTGCCCCCGCCAACGGCGCGACTCCCGCCGCCGGGACCCCGATACGGGTCCACGACGGGAACAGCGTGGCCTGGCGCCGTGCGCAAATCCCTGCGGCGAACGGGCTCGGCAACGCCCGCTCGGTCGCCCTCGTCCAGTCCGTGATGGCCTGCGGAGGATCGGTGCGGGGGACGCCGCTGCTGTCGCAAGCGGGTTGTGATCGTGCCCGGGAGGAGCAGTTCCACGGCGATGACCGCGTCCTGGGCATGCCGATGCGCTGGGGTCTGGGCTACGGACTCTTCGGCAACACCTACGGGTGGGGCGGTTGGGGCGGCTCACTGGTCATGATCGATCCTGACGCCCGTATGGCAGTGGCGTACGTGACACATCAGATGCGCGAACCGGCGGACGACAATCGGGGACTGGAGATCGTCACGGCCGCGTATGACGGGCTCACGGGTCTGCGCGCCTGAACCCACGGGTCATATGGCAGCACAGGCTCGCCGGGACGGGCGTCTCCTGCCCGATCGGCGTCGCGAAGGCCGATGGCTGAGGCGCTGCCTTCGGACGTCGCCGCAACACTGACCGCGCTGCTCACCGGCACCGACCCAGTGAGCAGCGCGCTCCGCGCCCAGATATGGGGCGCTGAGGAACGGCCTGGCCATTCCCCGGTGGACGCCGCTGGGGATGACTGGCTAGGCCGGCCCGGCGGGGTCGTGGGTGATCAGGTCTCCCGGCTGGCACCCGAGGACATCGCAGATTCTCGACAGGGTCGAGAAGCGGATGGCCTTGGCCCGCCCGTTCTTGAGCACGGACAGGTTGACGACGGTGATGTCCACTCGCGCGGACAGTTCGGTGAGCGTCATGCCGCGCTCGGCAAGGAGCCGGTCGAGGTGGATCCGGATCGCATGCGGTTCCTCATCGGGCATCAGATGGTCCCTTCGAGGTCCTCTCGCATCCGCACACCCTCGCGCATGATCTTCCCCATGATCACTGCGGCGAGGCCGGCGAGGACGAGCACCTGCGGACCGGAGACCGTGAGCCCAGAACCCGCGACCGGCGCCATGCTCTCGACGAGCCAGGACTGCGACCAGCCGACGACGAGGCCGGCCAGCGGCGTGCCCACGGCGACGAACCAGCCGAGAACGGAGAGCCGTTGCGACACCGCATCG
Source organism: Streptomyces sp. NPDC054841 (assembly GCF_053611045.1). NCBI lineage: Bacteria > Bacillati > Actinomycetota > Actinomycetes > Kitasatosporales > Streptomycetaceae > Streptomyces > Streptomyces sp. NPDC054841. The sequence goes on from NZ_JBSGZO010000244.1 coordinate 11,475, forward strand.
GTGAACGGCCCCTTCAGCAGGACGGCCTTGAGCAGCCGGGAGAAGAGCAACAGCGCGAGGGAACCGAACAGCAGCCAAGGCAGTTCGCCCCCGAGGTCGGCAGCGCGCTGCCCCACGGAGGGACTGTCCTGGCAGAGGCGCGCGGCACTGCTGGACGCTTCCACGCCCTTGCCGACCGGCAGGTTGTCCGCCAGTGAGGCATTGCGCCAGAAGTCCGTCTGCACGCAGACGGCCCCGTCGTCGAGCATGTGCGTGCCCCCCGTGCCGATGAAGGCGAGCCCGGACAGCACCGCCAGCGCAAAGGTCACCGAGGCCAGGGTCCTCGTGAGTCGCGTGTTCACCGCATCCCTTCCCATCGATTATCGATATGCCCAACCTAGAGCAGCATATCGATAATCGACAAGTCCATGGCCGCCGACGAGGCCGCCCCCGGCGCACCGAGAGGTCGGCTTCCACCTCCCCCATGCCTTCCTCGCCTCGCCTGTGACATCGCCGGACGGGACAACCGGGCCCTGGAACTCACCTCAACGCGGCTCCGCGCACACCCGAACCGGCATCGGCTCGCTCCGAAGATCCGACTCACCGCGATCGCTCCACGGAACCTGAGCCAGAACCACTCGGGTCCCGTCGAAGGTCATGTCAACCGGATCAGGATGCTCAAGCGCCAGACGTTCGGCCGGGCCGGCTTCGACCTGCAGCGCAAACGGGTCCTGCTTGCCTCGTGATCCGCTGTCGGTGGCAGATGCGACGATCCCCGAGTCAGCATCTGGAAGGAGAACATCATGGGCACCTGGGGAGTCGGCCCCTTCGACAACGACACCGCTGCCGATTTCGCCGGCGACCTGGACGAGGCGGCCGCGGAAGAACGCGCACCCTTGATCCGCACTGCCCTCGAACGTGCTGCCAACTCTGCAGACCAGGCAGACCAGTTGGACACGCCCGACGCCGAGCGAGCCGTGGCCGCGGTGGCCCTGGTCGTCGCACAGCATCCGGACGGCGAGCCGACGTGTTCGAACTACGGACCATCGGAACCGATGCCGGAGTTCCCCGAGGAACTCCGAGCGCTTGCCATCGACGCTCTGGACCAGGTGGTCGCCGAGACGTCCGAGGTTGCCGAGCTGTGGGACGAAACCCCGGACGGACCGAAATGGCGTCAGGACATCGCCCGCCTCCGCAACGTCCTCGACCCTCCGATCCCGCCGCAAGAAGAAGCCCTCTTCGAGATCTGAGTGATAACCCACGGTCACGGCCCACAGAAAGTGGGCCAGAACCCCTTCTCGGGTTCTGGCC
>NZ_JBSGZO010000245.1:0-12744 GCF_053611045.1 Streptomyces sp. NPDC054841
GAGATGGTCCGCGCGGAAGCAGGACAGGCGGAAGCAGGACGGGCGGATTCCCCTCCGGTCACGTCAGGTCCCGTCAGGTCATGTCACTTGAAGGCTGCGATGTTGCGTTCCGCCCACTCACCGAAGGTGCGGGGCGGGCGGCCGAGGAGCTGCTCGACGCCGGGGCTCACCCGCTGCTCGGTGGCCAGCGGCTCGCCCAGGATGTCGAGAGTCCCGTCCACGACGGTCTCGGGCATGAACTGCAGCATGTGGGAGCGCGCCTGCTCCCGGGTGAGTTCGGCGAACTGCACCGGAGTTCCCAGTGCGTCACCGAGCGTCTCGGCCTGCCCGCGCGGGGAGATCGGTGCCGGTCCGGTCAGTTCGTAAGTGCGGCCGGCGTGGCCATGTTCCCGCAGCGTCACGGCCGCGACGTCGGCGATGTCGGCGGGGTCGACGACCGGCAGCGCGATGTCCCCGAACGGCGCGACGACCGTCCGTTCCGCGCGGACCGACTCGGCCCAGGCGAACGCGTTGGAGGCGAAGCCTCCCGGCCGCAGCATCGTCCAGTCGAGGCCGGACTCCCGGACGGCCTCCTCGAATGCGCGGAGGCGGCCGTGCGAGAGGACCTCGGGCCGTGTCCCGACGATCTGCGAGGAGAGCAGGACGACCCGCTGCACGCCACTGGACGCCGCGACGTCGAGCAGCTTGCTCGGGCTCCCACCGGACACGAGGAGTGGCCCTGCGAGGAGGATGAACAGGGCTTCGGCCCCGTCGAGTCCGGGCCGCAGGCTTTCGGGATCCGCCAGGTCGGCCTGGTGGTGTCGTACGCCCTGCGGCGCCTCGGAGCTGAGTGGGCGCCGTGAGACGGCTGTCACCTGTTCGCCGGCTGAGGCGAGTGACGCGATGAGCGGTCGGCCCACGTTCCCGGTCGCTCCCGTAACTACGATCATGAACAACTCCCATAACCGGTGGTCATCGTGGCAATTGCTGCAGTCGAGGCGGCGCTGTTGTCGCGGGATGTCGTCGGGCTTTCGTCTGCTGCGTTCACTGCGCCCTGTGTGTCCCCTGCCGCGATTCGCGACGCTAGCATCCTTCGTATAGTAGGTACCTAGAGGAAAGCGACTTCCCGGCGGCGTCATGGCGGCCGGCTTTCAGGACTGATCGTCCTTCCCCCGTAAACAGGCCGGAGGATGACCGGTTTGACCTGAAGACTGAAGCCATGACTGAAGCGAAGACCGAAGCCATGAGCGATCCGCGTCCCGGCCTCACCAAGGCCATCGACCTCGCAGGACGCACCGTCGCCGCGGTACGGCCCGACCAGTACGACGGGTCCACGCCCTGTCCCGAGTACACCGTGCGTGACCTCTGCAACCACCTCGTCTCCGTCCTGCGCAGGGTGGCCGTGATCGGCGGCGGCGGCGAGTTCTTCAGCGTTCCGCACTTCGCCGAGGACGTGACCGACGGCGAGTGGCCGGCCGCGTGGGCCACCGCCGCCAAGGACGTCGAGGCCGTCTGGTCCGATCCCGCTGTCCTCGGACGGCAGATCGGCCTGCCCTGGGGACCGGTGCCGGGTGCGGCGGCTGCGGTGATCTACACCAACGAGTTCGTCCTGCACACCTGGGACGTGGCCACCGCGACCGGCCAGAGCCCCGAATGGGACCCTGCGGTCCTCGCGGCGCCCCTGGCCGCGATGCACCGTGCCGTCCCGGCCGATCCGCGTGGCGGCCAGGTGCCTTTCGGCCCGGTCGTGGAGGTGCCCGGCGATGCCCCGCACATCGACCGGCTCGTCGGCTGGTACGGCCGCCGCCCGTGACGGTGCGGGGGACGAAGTCCCCCGCACCCCCGTTCAAATGCCCTGGGCGAACGCGAAGAAGCGGTGAGGATCGTACTTGGCCTTGACCGTCGCCAGCCGCGACTGGTTCTCGGCGTAGTACGACTGCTTCCAGTCCCGCAGCGCCGGGTCCATCCAGTTCTGGTAGCTCTCGCCGTTCGACAACGGGTCGATCGTGGCGAATCCGTTGTCCACCCAGCGTGTCGCGACCGCCCGGTTCTCGGCCGTGTTCTGCGCCGGATCGTTGATCAGGACACGGTAGTTGACGGAGAACAGGGCGTCGCGGTGGACGTACGCCGTGTCGGTGCGGGCCGGGTCGTTGGCCGCTCCCCCGAACATGTGCAGGTCGAGATAGCGCGCCTGGCCAGCCCTGCGGTCGGCGTCGAATGCCGACATCACCTCCGACCAGCCACTGTGGCTGAGCGGTTCGCTCCCCAGGCGGGTCCGCTCCAGGCCGAACGCGGGTCTGGGGAGTACGCCCTGGGGATTCTTCTCGGACCGCCGGCACTGCTCCTGGGTCAGGTCGCCGCACCCGAAGACCATCATCATCAGTGCCTGATACGTCATCACGGCGTCCTGACGGTGCTGGGGCGCGCCCGTCAGTGCGGTCAACCGGGCGGCCTCCGTGGCGAGTTCGGCAGGAGTGCCGCGCGAGGCGAGCATGACGTTCGTCTGGGGCACCGTGCCCGGCGCCGAGTCTGGCTGGACCACGTACGCACCGCCGCCGATGGTGCGCGGTGCGTCCGGGAGCCACCGGGCGACGCCGTCCAGGACGTCGACCGTGCGGTCGTAGGGGAAGGCCAGCATGGTGACGGCCATCTGGTCACCGGTGTGCGGGGTGACCGTGAACCTGGTGACGACGCCGAAGTTTCCGCCGCCACCACCGCGTATCGCCCAGTACAGATCGCCGTTCTGCCGTGGCGACGCGGTGACGATCCGCCCGTCGGCCAGGACCACCTCGGCCGAGGTCACGGCGTCGCAGGCCATCCCGAGGGGACGCGCCAGAAGGCCGAAGCCGCCGCCCTGCAGGAAGCCGCCGGCCGCGACCGTGGGGCAACCGCCCTCGCTGACCACCAGCCCGTGCGGAGCGAGCGTGTTGAGGATGTCGACGTTCTGCGCGCCGGGGCCGATCCGCACCGAGCGCTCCCCGACCGTCACGGCGTTCAGCCGCGAGACGTCGACGATGAGGCCGGGGGTGGTCGAGTACCCGCCGTAGCTGTGTCCGCCACTGCGTACCGCGGCGGGCAGACAGTTGTCCTGTGCGAAGCGGAGGGCGACGGACACGTCGGCCGAGCTGACGCAGTAGGCGACGGCCTGGGGGTTCGTGGCGTCGAACTGCGCCAGTTCGAGCTGCCTGGCGACGGTGTACGCCTCGTCGGACGGCAGCACGAGCGGTCCTTCGAGGTTGCGCTCGAGCTGGTCCCAGCGGATTCCCCCTCCCGCGAGGACGGGGGTGGACGGCAGCACGGTGAGGCCGACGGCGGCTGTTCCCGCGCCGAGGAGCGTTCTTCGAGTGATCACACGTTGTCCCAAGATCGGAGTTGCTGTGACGACGGCACCGGCGGCACAGCGGCCCGCCCGCCCGATGGAAGGGCGGACGGGCCGGTGGCGACGGCACCGGGCTTCGGTGTGGGGGGTGTCGGGTGGGGACGGGGTGGCGGGGACGGGGGTGGCGGGGCCGAGGAAGGGAAGCCGGCTCAGGACACCTTGCGGCCGCGCAGGCCCTGCCTGACGACGCCGCTGAGCATGGAGCGGCCGAGGTCGCGCATCTCCTTGGGTCCGCTGGTGCTCGCCCACCACATGAACTTGATCATCGTGGGGGTCGTCGCCCGGAAGAAGCGGCGGTCCTCGCCTTCCTTCCAGCCGAAGGGCGTGTTGACGGACTCGCAGTCGTTGATGGCCTGGAAGACGATGTCGGCCGCCTTGTCGCCGTCGATCTCGCCGGCCTCGTACTTCTCACAGGTCTCGTTGGTGACTTCGAGCAGATGCTTGAAGGCATGACTGTCAGGCCACCACAGCCCCGGGTAAGGGGCCTTCTCCATCTCCTTGAAGTGACGGTCGTCGCCGTCCAGGGAGTAGTTCTGCCGGGCCTGGATCAGCCGCATGGTCGCGGGAGTCGTGAAGCACGCCCACACCCGGAACACGGCGTTCCACAGCCGGAAGTGGGAGAACGAGATGTACGAGCTGTTCACGATCTTGTCGTTGTACTCGAGGAGGCCCTGCTCGAGCCGCTCGACGTACTCGAAGCGCTCCACGGAGAAGTCGTCGTCGCGCAGCGCGTCCAGGATGCGGTAGGCAAGGGCGTCCACCACCTCGAAGGTGTTGGACAGACCGCGCGAGTACAGCGGGTCGATGAAGCCGGCGGCGTGGGACATCAGGCACCAGCGGTGGCCGATGGTCCGCTTGGACGAGTACTGGAGCCGATCGGTGGAGACCCACTCACGTACCCGCTTGGCGCCGTCGAACTGCCTCTTCACCGCCGGGTACATGTCGAGGTAGTGGTTGAACTCCTCGTCGGGAGTCATGTCCTTGGGCTTGGGGTACACGCGCTCGTCGAAGGTGAGTCCGACGCTGCACACCGGGTTCCTGGAGTCCTTGTAGTTGTCGAAAGGGATGATCCAGAACCAGCCGCGCTCGATCAGATGGTGCAGGGTCCCGCCATGGAAGGGGGACTCGGCCGGCGGGCGCAGGGCCTCGGGGTAGTTGCACACATCGTCGTACGGCTTGATGCCGACGTAGTGCGTGAACAGGGACCGCGCATGGTGCTTGTGCCGGGGCGGGTTCTCGCGCAGGTCGAACTTCTGGGCCAGCGGCGAGCGGAATCCGCTGGCGTCGATGAGGTACTTGGCGCGGAACACCTCGCCGTTCTGGCCGGTGACCGTGACCCCGCTCTCGTCGAAGTCGAGGTCGGTCGCGCGCCAGTTCTGACGGAGCGTGCAGCCGTACTTGGCGGCCACGTTCACGTAGTACGAGTCGGTGTCCTGGCGGAAGAGATGCGTGGCCTCGGTCAGCATCTTGGGGATGACGAACATGGTGGCCTCGCGCGGGTCCGGCTCGCGGTCCGTCCGGTGGGTGACAAAGCCGAAGCTCTGCTTCCTGCCGTGGTGCGGACCGATGTTCTCGGTCACCGCCTTGATGTCCAGCAGGTGCTTGATCTCGGGGACGTCGTACCGTACGGCCAGAATGTGCAGCCACTCCACCAGCTGCGGGTTCTGGGACTCACCGACGGCGAACCGCGGATGCTGCCCCGCGTCGATGAGCACCACGTCGGCGCCCTGCCGGGCCAGGATCGCGCCGATGATCGAGCCTCCCAGGCCCGAACCCAGGATCGCGACGTCGCACTCGGTCCACTCGTCTGCCTTGGGGGCCTCTGTCACTGCCCCAGCCTTGGTGGGCAAGACCGCACTCCTCTTCTCGGATTTCGGATTCCCACGACGCGTCTGCCGCGCGTCGGCCTGTGCTCAGTTCTGGTGACGGGGCTCGCCGAACCAGCGGGTGAGCGCCTCGCCGAGTCCCTCGGCGGAGCCGTCGGCACCGGCCCAGGCGACATAGCCGTCCGGGCGCACCAGCAGGTCGGAGGCCGGTGCCGCGGGGTCGTGGCGAGTTGCGGTGACGATGTCGACCCGGTCGGACCAGGCCTGCGCCGTCTCGCGCAGTCCGGGACTGTCGTGGAGGTCGAGCAGCAGCGCGTGCCCCTTGTGCAGGAGCTGGTACGTGGTGGACTTCCGGTCGCCGATCAGCAGTTCCTGGTCGGGCAGGCGGCGGCCGAGCAGCGGATGGTCGCCGGCGCCGACGTCGTAGGCGATGTCCAGACCGGTGACCAGGCCGACGAGGTGGCGCTGGACCGCTTCGATCGTGACCAGTTCCGCGAAGACGTCACGCAGCGGCTGCATCTCGGCGCCGCCGAGGTAGAGGGAGCGCTGGACCAGGGTGTTGGCCACGATCCGGGTGCCGACCGGGTGCCGCTCGGTGTGGTAGGTGTCGAGCAGTCCGGGCGGGGCGTAGCCCTTGATCTCGGCAGCGAGCTTCCATCCGAGGTTCACCACGTCCCCGAGGCCGGCGCTGATGCCCTGGGCGCCGATGGGGAGATGGATGTGCGCCGCGTCCCCGGCCAGGAAGATCCGTCCGCTCCGGTAGGAACCGGCCTGGCGGCTCGCGTCGGTGAAGTAGCTGGTCCACACCGGCTCGGCGGCGTGGATGTCCTCGCCGGTCACGCGCTGGAAGGCGTCGGCGACCTCCGGGAAGGTGGGCGGTTCCTGCACCTTCCTGACCCCGGCGTTCCGCTCGAAGACGACGACGCGCGTGGCGTGCGGGCCCAGCGGGAGCACCACGACCATGCCCGCTTCACCGACTTCGCCGGTCGGGCGGATGCGCAGCGGGATACCGGAGACGTCGGCCATCTTCATCTCGATGGTCGCGTCCGTGCCCGGGAAGTCGATGCCGGCCAGGCGGCGGACGGTGCTGCGGGCACCGTCGCAGCCCACCACGTAGGCGGCGCGCAGCCACTTGTCGCCCTCGGTGGTGGCGAGTTCGACCTCGACACCGTCGTCCGAGGCCGTGAGGCCGACGAGCTCCTGCCCCCGGCGTACGTCGGCCCCGAGGCCGACCGCCCAGTCGTTGAGTATGGATTCCGTCAGGGACTGGGGAACGCCCCGGACCCCGAAGTTCCCACCTTCGACAATGCGATAGTCGATGGGCAGGCCGCCGAAATGCCCGACGGGGATGGTCTCGAGTTCACCGAATTTCGCCAGAAGCCCGCGCTGGCCGAACTCCTCGATAGTACGGGCGGAAAACCCCAGGGCCCGTGACTGCTGCATGGGTTCGACCAGCCGGTCGACCACGACGACCGAAAGTCCCGCCAAGCGGAGTTCACCCGCGAGCATGAGCCCCGAAGGGCCTGCTCCCGCAACAATCACATCGGCATCGAAATTGTCCATGTTCCCTCTCCCGACGGCTGTTTCTTTCCAGTATTCCGAGCGCGCCCGGGAAGATGAATGGCTGCGAGTACAGGACTCCGACAAGTTCGTCAAATTCCTGCAGCTACTGGAAGGGCAGATCCGGGGTGGTCACGGGTAAAGGCGTGAGGGTGCCGGAAGACGCTTTCCGGCACCCTCACCCGCGGATTCGGCGACCGGCGGTGCCGCCTTTCGATACGGGCTCAGTACAGGCCCATCACCCGCTCGACCGCGACCTCGATCACCACGAGCCCCGGTGGCTCCGGCGGCGGTGACCAGTAGCGCTTGGCGTAACGGCGTACGCCCTCCCGCACCCGTAGCGGGTCGTCCGACACCGTCGCGGTGCCTTCGAGAGTGATCCAGTGAGGACCCGCCACCTGACAGACCGCCACCCGGCCACCGGGGCCGGCCAGCACGTTCCTGGTCTTGCGGCGCGTCCGGGCGGTCATGACCCGGGCCAGCCCGGCGTCACCGTCCCAGGTGAACCGCACGGGCGTCACGTGCGGCGTGCCGTCGGGGCGATGGGTGACGAGGGTGCCCAGGTGGTTCTCGGCGAGAAAGTCTTCGGCCGAGGCGGACAGCGGCAGTCGCAGCGGCATGCGTTCGCCCGTTCTCTACGCGGCGTGTTTCGGCGCGTCGCCGGGCTGCCCTGATGCCTTCATGACGGGAAGGAGCAGCAGGGTGACGACGAACGCGGCCGCGGCGAAGCCCGCTCCGACGAGGAAGGCGTCGTGGAAGACGCTGGTCCGCGCCTCCCTCACGAGTTCCGGGATGCCCCGGGCCTGTGCCTCCAGTTGGGGGATGTTGCGGAAGGCGATGGTGGCGGCGACGGCCAGGCCGACCGCGCCGCCGACCTCCTGACTGGTGTTGATGAGACCGGCAGCCAGGCCGGAGTCCTGCTCCTCGGCCCCCGTGAACGCGGAGACCTGCACGGGCACGAACGACAGACCGAGCCCGAGACCCGTGAGCAGGAAGGCGGGCAGCAGATCCGTGACGTACGAGGCGTCGGACGGCGCCCGCCACAGCAGCAGCATGCCGCCCGCCGCGAGGGCGAGACCGGCCATGAGGACCGGCTTGGTGGCGACCTTGGTGACGAGCTGCGAGGCGACACCGGCACCGACCGCCGTGATGACGGCGAGCGGCACATAGGCGAGTCCGGTCTTGACCGCCGAATAGTCCAGGACCTGCTGCATGAACAGGCTGGCGAAGAAGAACAGCGACACCGCGGTACCGAGCAGCAGCACGGCGACGGCGTTCGCCGCGCGCAGCGCCGGGCGCCGGAAGATGCCGAGCGGGATGAGCGGCGCCTTGGCGCGCCGTTCGATGAGCAGGAAGGCGAGCAGCAGCACGGCCGCCACGCCGAACCCGCTGTAGATCCGGGCCGTGGGGACGTCCGAGTCGTCGACGGTGAGGCCGAGGGAGAAGATCAGCAGCACCAGACCGGTGGTGAGGAGGACTGCCCCGGTGACGTCGAATCCCTGACGCCGCCGCGTGGCACGGCTCTCGGGCACGATGAGCGGCGCCACCAGCGCGCCCACCAGTCCGATCGGCACGTTGATGAAGAAGACCCAGCGCCAGCCGGGTCCGTCCGTGAGCAGACCGCCCAGGGTGACACCGGCCACCGCGGCGATACCGCTCAGCGCACCCCAGGCGCCGAGGGCCTTGTTGCGCTCGGCGCCCTCCTCGAAGGTGTTCGTCAGCAGGCTGAGTGCGGCGGTGGCGATGAACGCCGCGCCGAGGCCCTGGGCGCCACGGGCGACGACCAGCATGACGGCGTCCTGTGCGAACCCCGCGAGCAGGGACGACAGGGCGAACAGGATCAGTCCGGTCTGCAGCATCCGGCGTCGCCCGAAGGTGTCGGCGAGCCGGCCGCAGAGCAGAAGGAACCCGCCGAGCAGCGTTCCGTACGTCGTGACGACGTACTGCAGTTGGGTCTGGGAGATGTTGAGCTCGTCCTCGATGGTGGGAAGCGCGACGTTCACGATCGACACATCGAGGAACGTCATGAATCCGGCGAGGCAGAGAAACGCCAGGATGAGCCCGGGACGGCGCACCTGCGGTGTGGCCGCTGCCCGGCCGGTGCTGTGCAGGGACTCTGGGATCGACATGTCGCTCCTGGTGGATGAGGAGGATTCGCGGGATCGGAAGCGGGATCGCAGGAGGAATCGCAGAAGGAATCGCGGAAGGAATCGGGGGCGGAGCCGGGACGGAACCGGAGCCGGACCGGACCGGACCGGAGAGCGCGTCAGGACGCTAGCATCCTGGGTAAAGTAGGTACCTAGAGGAAAGTGACTTCCCGGGAGGACCCATGAGCGGTACGACCACCCAGAGCGGCACCCGCGCGCGCACGGCACCGGCCCGGTCCGAACAGGCATGCCCGATCGCACCGGTACTCGACATCGTCTTCAGCCGCTGGACCACGCCGATCTTGTGGACCCTCAACGAGTACGGCCGGCAGCGCTTCGTGGAGTTGCAGCGCAACATCGCCACGATCACGCCGAAGGTACTGACGCAGAGGCTGCGGCAGATGGAGCGCGACGGTCTCGTCCTGCGCACCTACCACCCCGAGGTTCCCCCCAGGGTGGAGTACGAGATCAGCGATCTCGGACGCAGCCTGGCGCCGCTCTTCGCGACGCTCGCCGAGTGGTCCGAGTCCAACCTGTCCAAGGTCGAACAGGCACGTCGGGACTTCGACTCCGCGGACCAGCGAGCCTGACGGGCGCGATCGCGGCTCAGCGTCGCGACGCGCCCGTACCCGCGCCCACGTCCGCGGTCACTGCCTCCTCCAGCACACGCATCGAGCCCCTGTAGAAGATGAGCGGGTTCTCGTCGCGGGCGGGAACCCCGAGCTCGACGACCTCACCCAGCAGGATGGAGTGGTCCCCTCCGTCGTACTCCTCCATCAGCCGGCAGCCCAGATACGCCAGGGCCCCGCTGAGGACGGGCAGTCCCTCCGAGGACCGGTGGTGCGGCACCTCCTCGACCTTCGCGGACTCGCGGCCCGCGAACGCCCAGGCGAGTGGCTCCTGCTGACGCGTCAGGAAGTTGACGACGAACCCGCCCGATTCCTTCAGCACCGGACGCAGCCGGGACCGCTCGTGCAGGCAGAACAGCACGAGCGGCGGTTCGAGAGAGACGGAGGTGAAGGAATTGACCGTGGTTCCGGCGGAGTTGCCGGGCCCGCCGGTGGTGATGACCGTGACGCCGGTGGCGAAGTTGCCGCACACGTTGCGCAGCGCCTTGCCGTCCACCGGCTTCTGCTGGTGCGATGCGTGCTGTACGGGAATCACGAGAGCCCTCTCGTCTCGTCAGGTACGCGGGGTGATGAGATTCGCGGGTTCCGGAGTCAGGTCGGTGGTCAGAGCCTCGCGCCGGGACAGCAGGGGCCCCGCCATCGCCGTCGTGACGAGAGCCATGATCACCAGCATGGTGAACATGCGCCCGTCGAGGACGCCCAGGCTGACGGCCGCGTTGAGGATGATGAGTTCGGTCAGCCCCCGGGTGTTCATGAGCAGCCCGAGGTCCTTCGCCTCCCGCCAGGACAGGTGGAACAGACGCGCCGGTACGACCGCGCCGAGCAGCTTGCCCGCGCAGGCGACGGCGATGATCAGCGCCAGCGCGAGGTAGTCACCGGCGGTCAGGGCGCCGAGGTCCACGCCGAGTCCGGTGACGATGAAGAACACCGGCAACAGCACAAGGCTCACGTTGTCCAGCGGCTTGCGCAGATGCTGGGTGAGGACACGGACCGGCTCACGCGGCATCACGAAGCCGAACAGGAAGGCGCCGAAGATGGCGTGGATGCCGATCCAGGTGGTCAGCCAGGCCGAGGTGAACGCGCCGGCGCACAGGACCACCAGCAGCGAAGACCAGCGTTCGGTGCTCGCCCAGCGCCACACCAGGCGGGCGACCAGGGGCCGCACCACCAGCAGCATCAGCGCGACGTAGCCGACGCCGAGCGCACCGATCCGTGCCAGCTCCGTATAGTCGCCGTCCGCGCTGACCAGGGCCGACACATACGCCAGCAGGCACCAGGCCAGCACGTCGTCGATGGCCGCGCTGGCCAGGGACAGCGTGCCGACCCGGGTGTCGAGCAGCTTGTTGTCGGCGAGGATCCGGGCCAGCACGGGAAACGCGGTCACCGACATCGCCGTACCCATGAAGGTGGCGAAGGCGACGAAGGAGATGTGCTGTCCGGCCACCGTCGCATGGTGCGGGTGGAGCACGGTCGCGAGGGCCACGCCGAGGCCGAAGGCCAGCGCGACGGAGGAGAGCGAGACCCCGGCCGCCAGGCCGGCGTGCGGGCGGATCAGCCGCTTCTCGAACTCCCAGCCGACCACGAACATGAAGATGACGAGGCCGACTTGGGAGACCGCCGACAGAAACGGGCGTACGTCGGCCGGGAAGATCCGCTGGGGCAGGTCCCCGGGGAGCAGGCCCAGCACGCTCGGGCCGAGAGCGATGCCCGCGGCGATCTCACCGATCACCGCGGGCTGGCGCAACCGCCGTACGGCCCGGCCTAGTACGAGTCCGACCAGCAGGACGACGGCGATGTCGGCCAGCATGATCGCGAACTTCATGTCCGGTGTGCCGGCTGCCATGGTGGTCATCGGGCCGCCCCTCCGGTGCCGGGCGGGGTGCCGGTCATCCACACCACGCGGAACGACAGCGCGGCGAGCCGCCAGCCCTCGGGCGTACGCCGGGCCTCACCGGTCACCAGCGTGCCGGTCACGAAGAGCGGTTCCGCGGCCGCGCCGGGGTGGTGGACGTGCGTCGACACGAGATTGGCGCGCAGTACGGCCCGGTCGTCGCTCATGGCATCGACAATCGCGGGTGAATTCAAATGCTGTGTCCGCTCGAATGCCGCCAGTGCGTCGCGGTGGTAATCGGCGAGCCCGACGATGCCCTCGTGCCGGCTCATCGGGAACTCGACACGGGCGTCCTCGGTGAACAGGCTTCGCGCCCATGCGTCGTCGAGCTTGTCGTCGTCGAGAGCGATCAGATATCGGTCCAGCAGCGTGCCCGTGCCGGAACCGGGAGTTGACTGGCCTGAGTTCATTACCCGAGCATGGCGCCCTTTCCGAGGGGCACCCAAGGCCGCTTGTCACAGATCTGACGAAGTTGCGGAAGATCTGACGACGCCCTCGAAGAGTTGACGAACCTGCCGGAATTCCTGAACAGAACGCACTTCAGCTCACGATCCGTTCTTGTGATGCTGTTCGGGAAACGGCCCTCCGTTCCTCCATGTCCTCAAGCGGAAGAGAAGAGAGAATGCCGAAAATCGCAGCCGACGGAAAGCACCTGACCGTCCTCAACCTGTTCTCGACCGACGCCCCCGAGAAGCAGGAGAGCCTGCTCGGGGCGATGCGGGAGATCGTCGACAGCGCGGCCTTCGACGGCTGGATCTCCAGCACGGTCCACAGCGGCCAGGACAAGCCCGGCACGGCCAACTTCATCCAGTGGCGCTCCACCGAGGACCTCGAAGCCCGTTACGCCGGCGAGGAGTTCAAGCACCGTACGCTCCCTCTCTTCCGCGAGATCACGACGTCGATCCGGCTGCTGCAGAACGAGGTGGCCTTCACCCAGCAGGCGCCGGCGCTGGGCGGCGTGACCGAGATATCGCCCGACCGCGACGACTACACCGTCATCGAGATCTACGGTGTGGCGGAGAACGACCAGGACGACCTGATCGACGCCCTGGGCCCGTCACAGGAGTGGCTGCTCGAGGTGGCGGGCTACCGGACCCACACCGTCCTGCGGGGTCTGCGCGCCCGTGGCCTCGACGGCACGTTCGTCGTCTCCTACTCCCAGTGGGACGGCAAGGAGTCGTACGACCGCTTCCGTGACCTGCCCGAGGCGGAGCGGTCCGCCGCACGGCAGAAGACCGACGTCCGTGTGGCCGCCCTGGCGACCTCGCACGACTGGAACACCTACCGGGTCGTGCACTCCCGGTCGGCGGGTCAGTAGGAACGATTCCGACGG
>NZ_JBSGZO010000246.1:0-12704 GCF_053611045.1 Streptomyces sp. NPDC054841
CCGCAAAAAGCAGCGACCACAGCGGTTGACTATCCACAACCAACACGGGCGCGTCGCTGTGCACATGTGGAAACAGAACATCAAAAACACTTAACCTCGATCTTGCATGAGGGTCCGTCAGCTTGCTGAGGGACCCTTTCTGCTCGTTCAGGGCGGAGATTTCTGCTTGTGGGCAGGTTGATGGGCCGGCTGTCGCGTCGGGTGGGCGCCGGGTTCCACGGCTCCGGGGTGGTGCTGCTCGTAGGGGCGGGACGCTGCTGGTCAGCCAGGGTGCGGGAGGGCGTCGAGCCGGGCGAGGGCGCTGGTGATCACGTTGGTCCAGGGCCAGTGCTCTGCCAGTCGGAGGATGCGGCGGCGGCCGGTGGTGACGAGCTGGGCAGCGGCGGAGAAGAGCCGCAGTCGCAGGCGGCGGGGTTCCCACCGGCGGGCTGCGCCGGTCAGCGCCAGCATCGGCATCCAGGCGAGCAGGTCCAAGGCGATCTGGACGATCTCCAGCCAGATCTGGTTCTGTTCGGCGTGGTGCAGGGGCAGGTTGCGCAGGCCGGTGGCCCGTGCGGCGCGGATGCGATCCTCGGCTCTGGCCCGCTGGCGGTGCCGCAACTCCAGCGTCGCGATCGCGGTGTCCTTGGTGTTGGTGGCGAAGCAGGTCAGCCGCATGCCGTCAGCGTCGGTGAAGCGGAGCTGGGCACCGGGGTGCGGGCGCTCCTTGCGGACGATCAGCCGCATGCCCGTGGGCCAGCCGTCCAGCACATCACCGGCGAGCTCGGCCACCCAGGCGCCTTCGCGGATCTCACCATCCGGTTCGACGGCCGGCGTCCACGCGCTGGCCGGGACCTTGAGGACGGCGGAGTGGATGGCGTCGGTGATGGTCATGCCGACCGAGTACGACAGCCACCGTCCGCGCTGGGCGAGCCAGGCGACGAACTCGTGGGTGCCGCCGCCGGAATCGCAGCGGATGAGTGTCTGCCGTCCGCGCCGGTAGCGTTTGGGCAGCTGAGCGAGCGCGAGCCGGGCAGCTTCGATGTGATCACTCGCGGTGTTGGAGCCTGCGTTCCCCGGCCGCAGCAGTCCCACCACCGGTTCTCCTGTCCCGCCGCGGCCGTGGTCGACGAACCCCATCAGCGGATGGTGGCCGAAGGTCTTCTTCCAGGTCGCAGCGGCGTCCTGCTTATCGGAGTGTGCGATGACAAGCACCCCGTCGAGGTCCACGATCACCTGCCCGTCGGCGTCCGGCGCCGAGACGCCGGCCAACTTCCAGACGTGCTCGCGTACTTCGGCGCGGGCGGTGCGGATCGCGGCCAGGGCGCGCTTGCCGTCCGTGGCGAGCGTGTCGATGAGACGGGAGACGGTCGGGTCGGAGGCAACCGGCCCGAACAGGTCGGGTTCGGCCCGCAGCATGCCCACATCGGCCAGGCAATCCCCGCCGAGTGCGACCGCGAACGCGACATCCAGCAGGATCTTGCCCGGATCATGTATTGCCCGCGGCTTGCGCCACGGTGCCAGCGCCGCCGATATCGCCACATCCAGGCCGGTCTTGCGAGCCGTCTCCACCAGCAGTACAGACCCGGCCTGGGAAACCACCCCGTGACCGCGGCCCTCGACACGCACACGCGGGTACGACCCGATACGCTTCTTCACCTGAGTCCCCGTATCCCTGCGGTGACGCCTGTCCAGGCGTGAAAATGGGGCGGGGCCGTCCGCTCGACGCCGGTCACTTCTTGGACACAGAGCCCGTACCTGAGTCTGGCGCCGGGAGCCGTTCCGAGGGCTACGCACTGTTGCCTTGAGCACGCCGTTCAGACTTTCACCTGTCCCTCAGCTCCTCGGGCGGCCCTGCCTGGAGCAAGTTCGGCACTGGGAGGGATGAGCCGTGGAGGATCTGCGGTGCATGGAGGAGACCGAGCACAACGACGATCCCCTGGATCGTGTGGCGGCGATCGACGTGGCGAAGGCGACCGGGATGGTGTGCACGCGGGTGCCCCACGCGAGCGTGGAGGGGCGGCGTGTGCAGCGGGTATGGAATGTCGGAGCGACGACAACCGCGATCTTGGAGCTGGGCGACCATCTGGTCCGGGAAGGCATCACCCGCGTCGTGATGGAAGCGACCGGCACGTACTGGAGGTCCTGGTTCTACCTGCTGGAGTCCTGTGGCCTGGACTGCTGGCTGGTCAACGCCCGCGATGTGAAGAACGTCCCGGGGCGGCCGAAGACCGACAAGCTGGACGCCGTCTGGCTCGCCAAGCTCACCGAACGCGGCATGCTCCGCGCCTCGTTCGTGCCGCCCAAGCCGATCCGAAACCTGCGGGACCTGACCCGCCTGAGCACCGTGCTCACCCGAGAACGGACGCGGACCAGGCAGCGGGTGGAAAAGCTTCTGGAGGATGCCCAGATCAAACTCTCCACCGTGGCGTCCGACATCTTCGGCCTCTCGGGGCGGGCCATGCTGGACGCGCTGATCAGCGGGGAGCGTGATCCGCGCGCTCTGGCCGACCTCGCCCGCGGGCGCCTGGTGTCCAAGAAAACCGCTCTGGTGGAGGCGCTCACCGGGCAGTTCGACGAACACCACGCCTATGTATGCCGACTACTGCTGGAAACGGCCGATCACCTCACCGCGAAGATCGAGGACCTGTCCGCACGGATCACCCAGGTCCTGGCCGCCATCCCTCTCCTGGACGGCCAGGCAGACACGGCCTGCACCACGGAATCGTCGGAGCAGGCAGCGGCGGGACTGCTGCCGCTGATCGAGCGCCTGGACGAGATTCCTGGTATCGGACCGCGGGCCGCCGGGATCATCCTGGCTGAGATCGGCCCGGACATGCGAGTCTTCCCTACCCCCGGCCATCTGGTCTCCTGGGCCAAACTGGCACCTCGAACGATCCAGTCCGGCGCGAAGAACGTCTCCGGGCCTACGGGAAAGGGAAACCCATGGCTCAGAGGCGTCCTCGGAGAAGTGGCCACTGCCGCGGCCAAGACCGACACCTTCCTCGGTGCCCGCTACCGGCGTCTGGTCAAGCGCCGAGGCCATCGCAAGGCCCTGATCGCCGTCGCCCGTTCGATCCTGGTCATCGTCTGGCACCTGATCAACAACCCCACGGTGCGTTTCACGGATCTGGGACCGGACTGGCATTCCCGACGCCTGGACCCTGAACGCAAGACCCGCGACCTGGTCCGCCAACTCCAAGCCCTCGGACACGACGTCACCCTCGCGCCGGCCGCCTGACCACGCTCCAGCGGCAGACCGCGGGACAAGAAGCCCTACCTGCCCACCCACGACTGGGATTTTCCGTTCAGGAGTGCAGCTTTCTCTGCGACGAACAGGACCCTAGACAAGTCCATCGTCCCAGGTCAGCGGCACTCCTCGCTTATTTGATCAAGCCTCGGACACCCACACTCGCGAAAGCGCGAGGTTAACTACGCGGCATTGGGTTGCGCTGTTCGGCCGTCACGCTGTGCCTGTTGATCACGGTCCAGGTCAGGGAGACCGCTGGTGCACAGGTCACGTGAGTGGCTGTTTGAGAGGATCCGCCGGGCTCAGCGCGAGCAGGGGCTGTCGGGGCGGGAGCTCGCCGTGCGGTTCAAGGTGTCGCGGAACACGGTGCGGAAGGCGTTGGAGTCGCCGGTGCCGCCGAAACGGAAGTCGCCGCCGCCACGGCCGAGTGTGCTGGAGCCGGTGAAGGGCTTCATCGACGCGATGCTGCGCGAGGACCTGGACGCGCCGGCGAAGCAGAAACACACGATCCCGCGGATCATGGAGCGTCTGGCGGCGGAGCATGACTTCGAGCTGGCTGGGCTGACCACGGTCTACGACTACGTGGCCAGGCGGCGGCCGCAGGTCCGGGCGGAGGCTCTGGAGGGCCGTCGGCATCTGGAGGGGATGGTGCCGGAGGCGAAGAGGCCGGGTGAGGAGGCGGAGGTCGACTTCGCGGACTTCTGGCTGGACCTGGCCGGGCAGCGACGCAAGTGTGTGCTGTTCACGCTGCGGCTGTCCTATTCGGGCAAGGCTGTCCACCGGGTGTTCGCCTCGCAGGCCCAGGAGTCGTTCCTGGAAGGGCACGTGGAGGCGTTCGCGGTGTTGGGCGGTTATGTGGGTGACAACTCTTCCGCGATCTCGTGTTCCCGGTCAGGATGGTCGCTCCCGTCGAGGAGCGCGGATGACTTGGCAGCCGGAACTGGTGCGACGCGTCGATGCCGCCGGAAGCCCCGCGGCATCGCTGGGGCACGCCCTGGTCGACGACTACCTGGAGTTCGTGGCGGCACGTTGCCGGCCGAACACGCTGCTGGCCACCGCCTACGACTTGAAGGTCTTCTTCTCGGTGATCTCCAAGGAACCGACCGAGGTCGTTACCGCAGACATCTTCACGTTCATCACCGCGCAGAAGAAGCCACGGCGAGGGACGAAGGTCGTCCGGCTCGAGGACGGTGAGGCGGGGCTCTCCGCACGAACCATCAAGCGTCGACTCGCCAGCGTCTCTGGCCTGTTCGGCTACCTGATGACCCGCGATGACCTCGCCATCGAACGCAACCCGGTGCCGACCGGGCTGGCCAACCGCCGCCGGAGCGGCAATCGAGGGTCGCCGCTGTTGCGCACGCCCCGCACCCTCCCGCGCGTCCTCGGGCCGCGCGAGGTCGAAGAGGTGCTTGGCGCACTGAACACCAGGCGGGACCGGGCAATGGTTCTGGCGATGCTGCTGGGTGGACTGCGCCGCTGCGAGGTGCTTGGCCTGCGGCTGGGCGACCTGTCGCCGGGGGAACGTAGGGTCTTCATCAGCGAGGGCAAGGGCGGGCACCAGCGGCTGATACCGATCTCCTCGCAGTTCTTCACCGCAGTCGGCGAGTACCTGGACCGGGAACGTCCTGCAGTCGACCACGACCGGCTGTTCGTGGTGCTGCGCGGGCCCACTCGTGGCCAGCCGTTCTCCTCCGACGGTCTGGACGAGATCCTCGACGGGGTCCGGAAGCGGACCGGACTGCCGCGGCTGACCTGCCACCAGCTCCGCCATACCTGCCTGACCCGACTACGGGAGGCGGGCATGGCCCTGGAAGCGGTACAGGCACAGGCCGGACACCGCTCCATCGAATCGACTCGGGTCTACATCCACCTCGCGAACAGCTGGCTCGCCGAGCAGTACCTCGAGGCGAGCGCCGCCATCGATGCCGGCAGTGCGGACGCCTGATGCGCCGGGCCAGAGCCGCAGCATTGCCGATCGTGCGTCCGGACCTGGTCGAGTTCTACCTCGCTCACCGGGCCGCGCAGGGCATGAACACCGACCACAAGGTCAGGTGGGGTGCCCGCGCCCTGCTCGCCACGGTTCCCAATTTGGAGAACTTCTGCCGCCTGCCGCTGGACCGCCAGCTCGCGTTCAACCACGAGACCCACCGGTTCATCAGCTGGCTCTCGGTCACCGGACGCCTCCAGCCCGGCGCGGACTACCTGGTCGCCAGGCGCCCGCGGCTGGGCATCGTGCTGGCCAGGACGGAGCCGGAGCTGCACCTTCGGTTCATGGAGACCGCCCGGTCGCTCGGCTTTCGTGACGCGCTGGCCATGACCCAGTTCAACCTGCTGGGCCACTTCGTGGCGCTCTTCGGCAAGCAGCCGCACGAGCTACAGCAGAGCGACTGGGACGAGGGACGCCGTCTGCTCCTGGAGGCGGCCCGCCGCATCCCCAACCGAGGCGTCAAGGCCCTGTCGACCTCCCTGTTCAATCTTGAGGCAACGCTCTTCCACTGCGAGTTGTCCGGCCATCTCCCACGCCGACGCTCCCCGGACCGGGCCGACATGCGGGCCCAGGAGTGGTCACGCGTTCCGGCCGCGATGGCGGCCACCATGCAGCATTACCTGCAGCAGACCGCCGGGACGCTGCGGCCGGGCACCGTGAAGAACGCCGAGCTGACGCTGCGGGAGTTCGCTCTTCTGGTGGCCGTCGAGGACGCCGCCGTGACGTGTGTCGCCGAGCTCAAGCGGCGGCACGTCGAACGTTACCGGCAGTGGTTGCTGGAGCGGCCAGCCGCCCGCGGCGGGCCGCTCCACCGGCACACCGTCCGCGACCGGCTGAGCAAGCTCCGAGGATTCTTCCGCCGTCTGGACGAGTGGGACGCCGTCGACCGACCGCCCCGCCAGCTGGTGTTCGACAGCGACTTCCCGATCGCGGACGAGCCGCTGCCGCGTTTCCTCGACGACGCCGCGGCCGCCAAGCTGCTGGCAGCCGCCCGGCGCGATCCCGATCCGTTCGTCCGGCTGGCGATCGAGATCCTCGCCCGCACCGGAATGCGTCGCGGCGAGATGCTCGGACTCACCATCGACGCAGTCGTCCAGATCGGCTCCGCCTACTGGCTCCGCGTCCGGTCGGCAAGATGCACACCGACCGCTACGTCCCCCTGCACCCACAGCTCAAGACACTGCTGGACGACTGGCTACTGCACCGGCCCGAGGGCCTACGTTCGAACCTGCTGTTCACCGACCACGGCCGTGCGGTCAACGCCTCCCGCATCGAAGCCGCAGTCCGCAAGGCCGCAGAGCGGGCGGGCCTCGGCAGGGTCACACCACACCAGCTCCGGCACACTCTGGCCACCCAGGCCATCAACCGGGGCATGTCCCTCGAGGCCATCGCCGCGCTACTTGGACATCGATCGTTGTCCATGACACGTGTCTACGCACGCATCGCCGACCGAACCGTGGCGGACGAGTACTTCGCCATCTCGGAGAAGGTGGAGGCACTCTACGACGCCCCGCGCCAGCTGCCGGCCGATGCCGAGGGCTCGGAGATGGCTAAGCTCCGCCGGGAAATGCACCGCCGCATGCTCGGCAACGGATACTGCGCTCGCCCCGTCGAGATGGACTGCCACTTCGAGTCGATCTGCGAGTCCTGCACCTTCTTCGTCACGACGATTGAGTTCCGGCCTACTCTCGAACGCCAGCGGGACGACGCCGCGGCCAAGGGACAGGTCACTCGTGAGCAGATCTTCGACGGCTTGCTGACCCGCCTCGACGAGCAGGCTGGCTGACTCTCCCTACCTGGCGGGGCCGGGGAGCCACCCCGCCGTCCACTGGACAGGTTGATCCCGTTAGGTTTGCCCCGTTCAATCACGGCGATCGAGCAGGTGAGGCGCATGGCAGGACTCGAAGCGTTGAAGCAGCTGCTCGGCGTGCCGTCGCCACGTCGGTGGTCACCCGACGATTGGACCGAGGTCGAGAGCTATGTGGGGTCACCCTTGCCGAGCGACTTCAAGGCATTCTTGGACACCTACGGCACCGGCGTGATTGCCGAAGAGCTTGTGGTCTTCCACCCCCACGGCTCCAGCCCGCTGCTGGAGCGCATGCGCCGCATCCACGAGAGCTTCGCCAACTCGCGCGAACGCCGCCCGGACGACTTCCCGCACCCGTTCCACCCCGAGCCGGGCGGCTTGATCTCCTGGGGCTACGACTATGGCGGCGACGAGCATTTCTTCCTGCCCTGCAACCCGGATCCAGACCGCTGGAAGATCGTCACCATGGCCCACGAAGAGGGATGCGAGACCTTCGACGGCTCGTTCACCGAGTTCATCGTGGCGTTCATGGAACGGCTCGAGTTCATGGACGAAGACGGCAACATCGGTCCGGCTGTCCCCAGCTTCGAATCCTGCTGACGGACCGCCACTCATCACTGCGGGATCGTCGTATTGGCGTTGACAACGAGACCCGCATATTAGAGGGGTGCCGTCGGTCCACATCCGGTACGACAACCTCAAGCCCGCGGTCAAGCAGGTGCTGTTCGGGCGGTCGCGGTTGGAGTCGGCGCGGTGGGCGTCGTTGAAGTCTTGGTATCAGTTCTCGGCGTTCTACTGCGCGCCTGGTGAGGACGGCGCCCATGAGAAGGGCGGGGTGGAGCACGAGGGCGGCCGGTTCCGCCGCAAGCATCTGGTCCCGCCGCCGCAGGTGGAGTCGCTGGCGGAGCTCAACGAGCGGCTGGCTGCGATCGACATTGCGGAGGACGCCCGGCACATCCATGGCCGGCCGACGTCGATCGGGTTCGACTTCGAGGCCGAGCGGGAGAGGCTGCGGCCGCTGCCGGCGGACGGTTACGACTGCGGGATCGACCTGACGCCGGTGGTCGCGCGGAACTCCCGGATCACGGTGAGGCAGTGCTACTACTCGGTGCCGGCGAAGTTCATCGGCACGAAGGTGCGGGTCAAGCTGCGGGCGAACGAGCTGTGGGTGTTCGACGGGCGCGAGGTCGTCGCCCGTCATCCCAGGCTGACGCGCCGCTACACCTACCACGACCTGCTGGACCACTACCTGGAGATCCTGCTGGTCAAGCCCGGTGCGTTCGCCGGGGCCTCCGCGCTCGCCCAAGCCCGCGCGGAGGGCGGCTTCACCAAGGTCCACGAGGCGTTCTGGGGGGCTGCCAAGCAGAAGGCCGGGGACCGGGAGGGCACCCGGATGCTGATCGAGGTGTTGCTTTTGCACCGTCAACTGCCTGCGGAGGCCCTGGTCGCGGCGATGGAGACCTGTCTGCGGATCGGGTCGGTCTCCACCGACCTGGTCACGATCGAGGCCCGCAAGGCGATGGAGGGCACCGATGCGGATGACGCCGAGCTCCTGGCCGGCTCTCGTGCGGCGCCTGCGGACGGCTCGTCGCCTCCGCCCGGTCAGGGCGGGGCACAGGTGATCTCCCTGCACGCGCGCCGGCTGCCGCCCGACCCGCGCCAGGCACTGCCCGACATGAGCAGGTACGACCGGCTGCTGAGCCCGCTTCCCGGCCGCACAGGCCAGACCCAGAAAGGCCACGGCGCATGAGCCCGACCGTCACCGTCACCGACCAGGACGAGGAGCCGGGGGCCGACAAGGTCCCCCCGCGCAGGATGTCGCTGCCCGGCGACCCGGAGGACATGCTCATCGACGAGGCATGCCGCGAGCTTCGGCTGCCGGCGTTCCGTGAGCGGTTCATCGACCTGGCCACCACCGCCCGGCGCGAGCAGGCCACCTACAAGCAGTTCCTGCTGGACCTGCTGCAGGTCGAGCTCGCCGACCGGGATCTGCGCCGTCAGCAGCGGCTGCTGCGGCTGGCCCGTTTCCCCAGGCCCAAGCGGCTGGAGGACTTCGACTTCGCGAAGAACCCCAACGTCACCCCGGAGGTCGTCGCGGACCTCAAATCCCCGACTTGGGTTCGTGAGGGCCGCCCGCTGGTGCTGATCGGCGACTCCGGCACGGGCAAGTCTCACCTGCTGATCGGGATCGGCACCGCGATCGCCGAGGCCGGCCTGTCGGTCCGCTACACCGCCACCAGCGCGCTGGTGAACGAGCTCGCCGAGGCCGACGCGGCCCGCCGCCTGTCCTCGGTCATCGCCCGCTACAGCAAGATCGACCTTCTCTGCCTGGACCTATGCCGAGTCCGTGACTATGCCGAGAGTGTCGCTGGGGATGGTCCCTTTCGTGTGAATACGGGCGTGTTGGCCTCTGCATAGTTCCAGCGTGGGGCAGGACCTTGATCGTGGGGGCAGGGGGCTCCCGCGAAGGGGGTGGGGCTGTGGCGGGATCGCGTCGGAAGGCGGGTGCTCTGGCACCGCAGGTGGAGGGCTACCGGGGGTGGTTGGCGGAGCGCGGGTACACAGCTCTGACCGCCAGGAACATGCTCAAGGATCTGGGGCAGGTCGGTCTGTGGCTATCGAGGCAGGGCCTCGATGTTGCCGATCTGGACGAGGGGCGGCTGAACCAGCACCTTGCCGACCTGCGGAAGTCTGGTCGTCGCCGGGTGGCAGGGCCGCGCGGCATGGTCCCGCTGCTGACGTTCCTGCGTGAGGCCGGAGTGGTGCCCGCACCACAGGTGCCACCGTCGCCGGCGGATGTTCTGCTGGCGCGGTACCAGCACTGGATGGAGTCCGAGCGTGGACTGTCGGCGTCGACGATGCTGCGCTACGAGAACACCGCCCGGCGATTCCTGGCCGAACAAGCCGTGACCGACGGCCAGTTCACGCCGGACAGCCTGACCGGCGCCGACCTGAACGCGTTCCTGCTGCGGGAGTGCGCCAGGGTCTCGGCGGGCTCGGCGAAGGGACGGGTGGCCGAACTGCGGTCACTGATGCGATTCCTTCACCTTCACGGCGTTACCCCGATGAAGCTCGGCGGCGCGGTGCCTCCAGTGGGCGGCTGGCGCTTCGCCTCCGTGCCGCCGACGATGGCGACCAGCGACGTTCAGCGACTGCTGGACCATACTCCGCGCCACGGGACGGTCGGCGTCCGCGACTACGCGATCCTGATGCTGGTGGCCAGGCTCGGACTGCGCTCGATCGAGGTGGCCCGGCTGCTGCTGGACGACATCGACTGGCGCTGCGGCGAGATCGTCGTCCGCGGCAAGGGACGCCGTGAGGACCGGCTCCCGCTCCCGGCCGACGTCGGCGAGGCCCTGGTCGCCTACGCGACCGGCCCAAGACCTCGCCTGGATGCCCGCCATGTCTTCCTGACCTGCAAGGCTCCGCACGGTCCGATCCGGGCGGACCTGGTCGGCGACGTGGTGGAACGAGCCTGTCGGCGGGCCGGCACGCTCAAGGTCGGGCCGCACCGACTGCGTCATGCCCTGGCCGCAGACATGCTCCGGCACGGCGCCGGGCTCACGGCGATCGGGCAGGTGCTTCGGCATCAGGACCTGGCCACGACCGCGCTTTACGCGAAGGTCGACTTCATCGCCCTGCGCGCGGTCGCACAGCCCTGGCCCGGGACGGAGGCGGCATGACCGATCTTCGCCAAGCGGTCGACGACTATCTGCGGCTTCGCCGTTCGCTGGGGCACCAGATGGCCGAGGCGGCGTATTTGCTGCCGGACTTCGTGAGCTTCATGGATGACCGCGGCGAACAGACCGTGACCATCGCCGCCGCGCTGGACTGGGTGAAGACCCGCGAGCCCGAGGTGATCACGACGGCAGTCCCCGACGGATCACCGCCGTTCGCGGGTTCGCCCGCTACCTGAGCGGGATCGACCCGGCGACCGAGGTGCCGCCTCTGGGACTGGTGCCCTACAACCGGCGCCGGGGGCAGATCTTCCTCTACTCCGATGCCGACATCGCGGCGATCATGACAGCGGCCAAAGAGACGATCCCCCAGCCGTTGCGGGCGGCGACCTATCACACGCTGATCGGGCTGCTGGCCGCGTCCGGCCTGCGCATCGGCGAGGCAATCAAGCTGGACCGCGACGACATCGACTGGACCGAGGGCGTGCTGCACATTCGCGAGTCGAAGTTCGGCAAGTCCCGCCTGGTCCCGCTGCTGGACAGCACCACGAACGCGCTGCGCGAGTACGACCGGCTGCGCGACGACCTGATGCCCAGGGTCAAGGACCCCGCGTTCTTCATCTCCCTCACCGGCAGGCGGCTGATCTACGCCTGCGTGCATCCGGTGTTCCGGGCCCTGGTCGACACTGCCCGCGTCGGGATCGGCGCCCCGCACAGACCTCGGCTGCACGAGCTGCGACACACCTTCGCCGTCCGGGCCCTCCTGGACTGGTATCGCACCGAGGAGAACATCCAGGCGAAGATCCCGTCACTGTCGACCTACATGGGACACCGAGAACCAGCCTGCACCTACTGGTACTTGTCGGCCGCCCCGGAACTCCTCGCCCTGGCCGCCGCCCGCCGCGACGCCGTCCGCAAGGCGGCCCGCCCATGACCCTGATCGCACCCACCCTGCAGGCGTTCTTCACCGAGCGGCTCGCCCGCCAGCGCCAGGCCAGCCCCCGCACCATCGCTGCCTACCGCGACGCGCTCCGCCTCCTGCTCGGCTTCGTCCAGCAGCGGACCGGGACCGCCCCGGCGAAGCTGGACTGGAACGACCTGAACGCGGACGTGATCTCCGCGTTCCTGAACCACCTGGAGGACGAGCGCGGCAACAGCACCAGAACCCGCAACGTCCGCCTGACCGCGATCCGCTCCCTGTTCTCCTACGCCGTACTCCAGCACCCCGAACACGCCCTGCTCATCCAGCGGGTCCTGGACATCCCGCCCAAGCGGTTCGACAAGAGGACCGTCACGTTCCTGACTGGACCGGAGGTCGACGCCCTGCTGGCGGCACCGGATCCGAAACGCTGGGAAGGACGACGGGACAAGGCCATGCTGGCCCTGGCCGTCCAGACCGGCCTGCGCGTCACCGAACTCACCAGCCTGAACTGCGACGACATCACCCTGGGCGATGGCGCCGCCGTCCGCTGCGAGGGCAAGGGACGCAAACAGCGCACCGTCCCGCTCGACCGCCCCGTCCAGAACCTACTGAGCGCCTGGCTGAACGAACGCGCCGGACGCCCCGGCGACCCCCTCTTCTGCACTCGCACCGGACGGCGCCTCAGCCGCGACGCGGTCGCTCAACGTCTGAGCACCCACACCCAGACCGCGGCGCGATCCTGCCCGTCCCTGCTGGACAAGAGCATCCACCCGCACGTCCTGCGGCACAGTTGCGCAATGTCGCTGCTGCAGGCCGGCGTCGACACCACGGTCATCGCACTCTGGCTCGGCCACGCCGGCGTCCGCTCCACCGACGCCTACGTCCACGCCGACATGACCATCAAGGAGAAGGCGCTCGCGCTGACCGCGCCGGTCACGGCCCGGCCGGGCCGCTACCGGCCCACCGACAAGGTTCTGGCCTTCCTCGATCGCCTGTGACTATGCCGAGGCTCTCTCAAAGGGCTTGCCGCTGAGCCTGCCGAGAGGTGACGTTCCCGGCTCAGCGCGCTGACGACCTAATCC
>NZ_JBSGZO010000247.1:0-12679 GCF_053611045.1 Streptomyces sp. NPDC054841
CCAGTGCGGCCCGCTCCTCATCCGACAACGTCAACTCGGCCTTCGGCCGCCCCGTCCGCGCCATAGACCAAGCCTACACATCTGAACAGAACTCCTGACTCAGGACACTAGTAGGGCTTGTCCGGTGGATCAGGCCGGATCAGCGAGTCGCGTGAGACCGCGAGCCCGGCAGGATCCGCCGGACGGGCCCTGGCGGGACGGGCTACCGCTCGTCCCGCTCCTCCTCCCAGTGGAAGTCCGCCAGGGCCGCCGGCTCCCCGGCCGGCTCGGCGTCGCCCCGCCGGCGGCGGACCGCGCGCAGGACGAGCACCAGCGCGCCCGCGGCCAGGCCCATCACCAAGACCGTTCCGGCCACGACGAGCAGGATCACGACCACGCCCCGCTCGGCCAGTGCCCACGCGATCCGGCCGAGGTCCATACACCCGCACGCCAGCATGGAGTCAGCGTGCCCGCGCCCGGGCACGAGGAGACGACGCGTGCTCAAAACGCCGTGCGGCGTTGACCGTTCCGCGATGTCCGGCTATCGAACCCGACTGACCGGTTTCCGCCCTTGACGGTCAGTCAACATCTCGCTGAACATTCAGCACACACGCCGCACCCGCACAGCTCCAGCCTCCTGGGATTCCGTCGTCCCAGGGGGTCTCGCACGTTCCGTCCTGTCCCCGTACGGAATCCGGAGCCCCCACATGACCCACTCCGCGCACAGACGCACTGCCGCAGCGGCGGCACTCGCCCTCGCCGGGCTGCTCACCGCAGCCGTACCGGCCGCCACGGCAGCGAACGCCGCACCGAGCGCCGCCCCTTCCCCGGCGGCGCTCGCCGCGCCCGACATCCCACTGGCGAACGTCAAGGGCCACCTCTCCCAGCTCCAGTCGATCGCGACCGCCAACGGCGGCAACCGCGCACACGGCCGGACCGGCTACAAGGCCTCGATCGACTATGTGAAGGCCAAGCTCGACGCGGCCGGATTCACCACCACCCTGCAGCAGTTCACCTCCTCCGGCGCCACCGGCTACAACCTGACAGCCGACTGGCCGGGCGGTGACGCGAACCAGGTGCTGATGGCCGGCGCCCATCTCGACTCGGTCAGTTCCGGACCGGGCATCAACGACAACGGCTCGGGTTCCGCGGGCGTCCTGGAGACCGCCCTCGCCGTCTCCCGCGCCCAGCTGCAGCCGGCGAAGCATCTCCGTTTCGCCTGGTGGGGCGCGGAGGAGCTGGGCCTCGTCGGGTCGAAGTACTACGTCAACAACCTTCCGTCCGCGGACCGTTCGAAGATCTCCGGCTATCTCAACTTCGACATGATCGGGTCGCCGAACCCGGGCTACTTCGTCTACGACGACGACCCGACGATCGAGCAGACCCTCAAGGACCACTTCGCCGGGCTCGGTGTGCCGACGGAGATCGAGACCGAGGGCGACGGCCGCTCGGACCACGCCTCGTTCAAGAACGTCGGGATACCGGTGGGCGGCCTGTTCACCGGCGCCAGCCGTACGAAGTCGAGTGCGCAGGCCCAGAAGTGGGGCGGCACGGCCGGGCAGGCCTTCGACCGCTGCTACCACTCGTCCTGCGATTCGACGTCGAACATCGACGACACCGCGCTCGACCGGAACAGCGACGCCATCGCGCACGCCATATGGACGCTGTCCGCCGGGACGACCGTCCCGCCCGGTGATGTCTACGAGAGCACTGCCGATGTCGCGATACCGGACAACGGCGCCGCCGTGACATCGTCGGTCACCGTGACCGGCCGTACGGGGAACGCGCCCGCGACTCTCAAGGCGAGCGTCGACATCAAGCACACCTGGCGCGGCGACCTGGTCGTCGATCTGCTGGCGCCCGACGGCACGGCCTACCGGCTGAAGAACTCCAGCGGAAGCGACTCGGCGGACAACGTCATCGCGACGTACACCGTGAACGCGTCGAGTGAGGTCGCCAACGGCGCCTGGAAGCTCAGGGTGCAGGACGTGGCGGCCCTGGACACCGGCTACATCGACAGCTGGAGGCTCACTTTCTGAGTCTCTCCCTCCGGCCCACCCCCCACAGACTGCATGCGTATGCACCACTGCATACGCATGCAGTTGCGTTTACGGGGGGACCCCGGGAGGCACCTCAGGCCGTGATGTCCTTCGCCGTGAACCGCGCCCACGCCGCGGAGCCGAACACCGCCGCGTACACACCCTGCAGGCCCAGGTTCCGCAGTACGTCGTCCCAGAGGACCGGTTCGCGCAGGACGTCCGCGAAGGACAGCCAGTAGTGCGGGAACAGATAGGGGTGGACCGCGTCGAGCTGCGGGATCGTGTCCAGGATCTGCGCCGTGACCACCAGCCCGACGGTCGTCGCCATCGCCGCGACTCCACTGCCGGTGAGTGTCGAGACGAACAGTCCGAGCGCCGCGAGTCCCGTCAGGGACGCGGCGACGAGCAGTGCGATCAGCAGCGCGCGGAGCAGGCCGTCCGCGAAGGAGATCCGGGTCCCGGAGATGGTGGTGACCTCGCCGACCGGGAAGAGCAACGCCCCCACGACGAGGGCCGAGGCGGCCACGGCGAGCGTGGCGGCCAGGCAGAAGGCCAGCGTGGCCGCGTACTTCGCGAACAGCAGCCGGGTCCGCCCGGCCGGGGCGACGAGCAGATAACGCAGGGTTCCGCTGTTCGCCTCGCCGGCGATCGCGTCGCCCGCGACCACGCCGACCGCCATGGGCAGGAAGACGGGGAGGGTCGCGGCGAGCGCGGCGAAGACGAGGAAGAGGCCGTTGTTGGTGATCTGGGTGAAGAACGCCGGGCCCTGACCGCTGCCGTCGCCCACCGGGCCGCCGTCGCTCGTCTCGATCCTGATGGCGACACCGATGAGTACGGGCACGGCGGCGAGGACGCCGAGCAGCGCGACGGTGCGCCGGCGGCGGAAGGTCGTGACCAGCTCGGAGCGGAAGAGCCCGAGGGACCAGAGGAGGCGGGGTGCTGGCGTTCCGGCCCCCGACGACCTCTCCGGCCCTGCCTGCGAGGTCCCCTCCGATCCGGCGTGCGCCGCCGTTTCAGCCCGCGACATCGAAGCCCTCCCCCGTCATGGCCACGAACGCGTCCTCCAGGGACGCCCGTTCCTGGCCGAAGGCCCGTACCCGGACGTCCGCGCGCACCAGGGCCGCGTTGATGTCCGCCGGCTCGGCTCCGGCCGGCGGATCCCCGGTCACCCGGTCCTCGGTGACGGTGAGACCGGTGACCCCGAGCTCCTTCAGTACCCGGGCGGCGTCGGCCGGGTCGGGGGTGGTGACGGAGAGGCGGCCCCGGGTCTGCGCGGCGAGTTCGGCGACGCGGCCCTGGGCGATGAGGGTGCCCCGGTTCATGACGGCGGCGTGTGTGCAGACCTGCTCGACCTCGTCGAGGAGGTGGGAGGAGAGGAAGACGGTCGTGCCGTCCGCCGCGAGCTCCCTGATCAGCGCGCGGATCTCGCGCATGCCCTGCGGGTCCAGGCCGTTCGTCGGCTCGTCCAGCACGAGCAGACTGCGCGGCTGGAGCAGCGCGGCCGCCAGCCCGAGGCGCTGCTTCATGCCGAGCGAGTACGCCTTCGCCTTGCGCGAGGCTGCGGCGCCGAGCCCGACCCGGTCGAGCGCGGCGGCGACCCGGGCCCGGCGGGTACGGGGGTCGGCGGCCGGGTCGGCCGAGTCGAACCGTACGAGGTTGTCCCGGCCGCTCAAGTACCCGTACAGCGCGGGTCCTTCGATCAGTGCGCCCACCTTCGGCAGGACCGTGCGGGAGGCGCGGGGCATGGGGGCGCCGAGGACGGTGGCGGTGCCGGAGGTGGGCTCGATGAGCCCCATCAGCATCCGGATGGTGGTGGTCTTGCCCGAGCCGTTGGGCCCGAGGAACCCGAAGACGCTGCCGGCGGGCACGGCGAGATCCAGCCGGTCGACGGCGAGATGCCCGCCCCGGTAGCGCTTGGTGAGCCCTCGCGTCTCGATGACAACGGCTTCGGTCATGCGTTCCCTCATCGTGGAACCGGTCCGCCGAGGCCACGGCGGAATCTCCGTCGTGGCCTCGGCCGGAAGGGGCCGGCTACTTCGCCTCGTTCGCCGCCTTGATCAGCGCGTCCTGGGTGACCGCGCCGACGTAGACCTTGCCGTTGTCCGTCATCAGGGCGTTGACCAGGCGGGTCTTGAAGACCGTGCCGGTGCCGAAGTCGCCCTTGACCTGGTCGCCGAGGGCGTCCAGGAACTTCTCGGCCTCCGGCGGGACATCGCCGGACTTGGGGGCGGTGATGCTCTCGCCGCCGGGGGCCGTGAGCTCGGCGATCGTGGTCCAGCCCTCGCCGATGACGTTCAGCCCCTTGAAGTCCTCCATGCCCTCCAGGCCCTCGAGGCCCTCCGGAGCCTTGGGGGCCTCCTTCTCCCGGCTGTTCAGTTCGTCCGACTCGGTGACCTTCGCGCCCTTCGGCGGGCTGAAGTCGAACGTCGACGCGGCGGGCTTGGAGAAGTCGACCTTGGTGAAGCCCGCGTCGACCGCCGCCTTGCCGCCGCTGCTCGGCAGCAGCGTGAACTTCAGCGGCACGCCCTTCTCGGCGTCGACCGCGATCCTGATCGAACCGATGGTCGAACCGCTCTGCTTGGGCTTGATGAGCAGCTGGTACGCGTCACGGCCGGCGATCCGGGCCGTGCCGTCGACGGTCACCGAGGTCGTGTCGTCCACGGCCTTCAGCGCCTCGTCGGCGAGGTCCTTCGGCGTGGTGGGCAGCTCACTCGGAGCCTCGTGCTCCGTGCCGTCGGCCTTGTCCGCGCCCTTGCCGTCCTCCTTGCCGTGGAAGACCTCGTTGGACTTGCTGTCGTACGCCCAGACATCGGCCCCGTTGTGGATGAGGCTGTACTCCGCAGCGTCGTCGAGGATCGACAGCTTCTGCTTGTCCGGGCCGTCGGTCGCGACCCGCAGCGTGTGCGTGCCGGACACCAGCTCCATCAGCTTGGCGTCGGGCGACGCGGACGAGCCGGCCTCGCCGCCCTTCTCACCCTCCGGCGCGAAGCTGCTCGCCATGTCGCCCGCGAGCCCGCCCAGCGAAGGAATGCCCAGGTCGGTGCTGATCTTCACGGTGCCGGACAGCTGCTGCACATCCGACTTGGCGATCTTCTCGATGAGTTCCTGTGCCGTGATCTTCGGCAGATCGGGGTCGCCGACGGCGGCGAGCGCCGGGACGAGCCCGATGGTCGCCGCGGCAACTCCCGCCACCGCGACCGGGACGATGTACCGCGCCGCCTTGCGGCGGCCGACGGTGAGGTCCCCGGCCTCTTCGGTGGTCCGTGCGTTGTCGTTCGGTGCCATGGTGTGCCCTACCTCCGTGATCGGCGGCGTCGTCCGTCCAGTGCACGAGTCCACCCCGCGCCGCCATTCTCACCCGTATTGGTCAAGTTGGTGAGGAGTGGTTGTCTCCATCTGACCAAATCGGGCGGGTAGAAGCGTCAGCCCTCGGGATCAACTCCGCGTACTGCTCCGGTATGACCCGAGGGCCCGTTCGCCTCACCCGACCAGTAGGGGGCGCCGCGTCACGGCTCAGCCGGCGCGGTGCACCACCGCGTCGCAGAGCTCCACCAGCGCGGCCTTCGCGAAGCACTCGGGCAGCGGCGCCAGCATGGCCCGCGCCTCCTCCGCGTACCGCACGGTGTCCCGCCTCGCCTGCTCCAGGGCAGGGTGGACCCGCAGCCTGGCCAGCGCCTCCGCGTGCCGGGCGTCGTCCGTCAGATCGCCGGCGAGCAGCTCGACCAGCTCCAGGTCCTCCGGCCGGCCGTGCGCGGCGGCCTGCTCCCTCAGCCGGAGCACCGGCAGGGTGGGGATGCCCTCGCGCAGATCGGTGCCCGGGGTCTTGCCGGACTCGCGCGAGTCGGAGGCGATGTCGAGGACGTCGTCGGCGAGCTGGAAGGCGACGCCGAGCCGCTCCCCGTACTGGGTGAGGATGTCGGTGATGCCCTCGTCGGCGCCCGACATCATGGCGCCGAAGCGCCCGGAGACGGCGATCAGCGAGCCGGTCTTGCCCGCGATGACATCGAGGTAGTGCTCGACGGGGTCGCGGCCGTCGCGCGGGCCGGCGGTCTCCAGGATCTGGCCGGTGACCAGCCGCTCGAAGGCCTCGGCCTGGATGCGTACGGCCTCGGGGCCCAGGTCGGCCAGGATGTGCGAGGCCCGGGCGAAGAGGAAGTCGCCGGTCAGGACGGCCACCGAGTTGCCCCAGCGGGCATTGGCGCTGGCCACCCCGCGGCGCACGTCGGCCTCGTCCATCACGTCGTCGTGGTACAGCGTCGCCAGATGCGTCAGCTCGACGACGACGGCCGAGGGCACGACACCCGGCGCGTACGGGTCACCGAACTGTGCCGCGAGCATCGCCAGCAGCGGCCGGAAACGCTTGCCCCCTGCACGTACGAGATGCTGCGCGGCCTCCGTGATGAAGGGCACCTCACTCTTGGTGGCATCGAGCAGCCCCGCCTCGACAGCCGCCAATCCGGTCTGGACATCGGCCTCAAGAGCCTGGTCCCGCACGCTCAGCCCGAACGGCCCCACGACGGTCACGAGAGGTACTCCTGTCTGCTGACGATCACACGGATTGTCGATGTGTCGCTGCCATCACTCAAGTCAGCGTATCCGGTCGCCTTTCGATCACCATGGGCGCCTTCCCGCCACCCCCGGTATGTTCTTGATCAGCTCATACGACCGGTAGTACGACTTTTATCCGGAACTGCGACCGAACTCGAAGCGAACGGCGAGCAGCCCCGGGCCGAGACGACCGTCCACCGAGGTCCGCGCCATGAAGATCCGCACCGAGTATCCCTACGAGACCCGCCACGAGGACATCCGCATCCCCATGGCCGACTCGACGAGGCTCTACGCACGCGTCTGGCGGCCGGTCACGGACGAGCCCGTACCGGCCCTCCTCGAATACCTCCCGTACCGGCTGACCGACTGGACCGCGCCCTGGGACTGGCAACGCCATCCCTGGTACGCGGGCCACGGCTACGCCTCCGTACGGGTCGATGTGCGCGGCCACGGCAACAGCGAGGGCCTGCCCGGCGACGAGTACTCCGCCACCGAGCTGGCCGACGGGGCCGCCGTCGTCGAATGGCTCGCCGAGCAGCCGTGGTGCAACGGGCGCGTCGGCATGTTCGGGGTCTCCTGGGGCGGGATCAACGCCCTGCAGATCGCGGCGCTCGCTCCCGAGCCCCTGAAGGCCGTCGTCACGGTCTGCTCGACCGACGACCGCTACGACGACGACGTGCACTACCTGGGCGGCTCGGTGGTCGCCATGGACATGCAGGCCTGGGCCGCGGCCCTGCTCGCCTTCACCGTCCGGCCGCCCGATCCGCTGTTCGCGGGCGAAGGCTGGCGCGAGATGTGGGTGAACCGGCTGGAAGCCGTGCAGCCCTTCGTCCACACCTGGCTGGACCACCAGACCCGCGACGACCACTGGAGGCACGGCAGCGTCTGCGAGGACTACGGCGCGATCCGGGCCGCGGTGCTCGCGGTGGGCGGCTGGCACGACCCGTACCGGGACACGGTCCTGCGGCTCGTCGAGAACCTCGACCCGTCGCGGGTACGGGGGCTGATCGGGCCCTGGGGGCACCAGTACCCGGACCAGGGGCTGCCGCCGGGCCCGGCGATCGGCTTCCTCCAGGAGACACTGCGCTGGTGGGACCACTGGCTGAAGGCCGGTCCCGACAGCGCCCATGCCGGGGGCGGCACCGGCGCGAGCGGCACCGGCGCGAGCGGCACCGGCGCGGGCGGCACCGGCGCGGGCGGCACCGGCGTCATGGCCGAGCCGCTGCTCCGCGCCTGGATCAGCGAGTCCCATCCGCCCGCGACGACGTACGACGAACTGCCCGGCCGCTGGGTCGCCGACGACGCGTGGCCGTCCGCACACATCACCCCGGTGGAGTACGCCTTCCGGGGTCCGCCGGTGATCGTCGACTCCCCCCAGCACACGGGACTCGACGCCGGGCGCTTCGTCCCCTGCGGCAACGACGCCGACCTGCCGCCCGACCAGCGCGACGAGGACGCCAAGTCGGCGAGCTTCGAATTCGCGGTCGACGAGCGGACGGAAATCCTGGGACGGCCCCGGGTGACGCTGCGGCTGCGCATGGACGTCCCCTTCGGCCAGGCCGTCGCCCGCCTCTGCGACGTGGCCCCGGACGGCAGCTCGACCCTCGTCACCCGTGGCGTCCTCAACCTCTCCGCCCGCCACGGCCGCGACCGCGCCGACGCCTGGCCGCCGGGCGCCACGGAGGACGTCACCTTCGAGCTGAACGGCATCGGCCACGCCTTTCCGCCCGGCCACCGCATCCGGCTCGCCGTGTCCTCCGCGTACTGGCCCTGGATCTGGCCCCGGGCCGGGTCCGCGGGCTTCACCCTCGACCCGGCGGGCTCCTCCCTCGGACTCCCCGTCCGCGCCCCCACCTCCGACGCGATCGCCTTCGAGGCCCCGGAACACTCCGGGCCGCTCGGCGTCGTCACCCCCGTGACCCTCGACCCGCCCCGCCCCGGGCGGCTGATCGTCCGCGACGTCGCCAAGGGCGAATGGCGCCTGGAGGCCGACCCCGGCCACGGCGGCACCCGCGTCCACCCCGACGGTCTCGAATACACCGAGGAGGCCCTGGACACGTACACGATCGAGGAACGGGACCCGTTGTCCGCACGCACCCGTTCGGACTGGAAGATCCGCCTCCACCGCCCTGAACCGGCGTGGGACGTACGGATCGAGACCCGCTCCGAAATCACGTGTGACGCGGCCCATTTCCTCACCTCCGACGAGGTGGTGTGCCGGCACGGGAGCGAGGTGGTCTTCCACCACACCTGGGAGAAACGGATCCCGAGGGTGGCGGGCTAGTGCCGTGACCGGAAAGGCTCACCGGCTCGCGACGCCCTGCACGGCACTCCCCCAGCTACCGCTGGGAGGTACCCCCACGCTGCGTTGTCGCATCACCCAAGTACGTCCAGTACGAGGGCGATACTCCGCCTTGCGATGTACCGCACCGGACGCCGCGAGCTTCCCGGCAAACCTTTCCAGCCACAGCACCAGGTATCGCCTGCGGCGGGCTTTCCCTCTTTCCGCCCCTTCCCGCCCCTTCCCGGTCCCGGGGCAAGCCCCCGGACCCCGGTACGGCCTTCGGCCGTGTCCTCAATCGCCGGACGGGCTGGATTCCGGGGCGGGGCAGCCCCGAAATCCAGCCCCCGCTGAGGGGTCGCCCACGCCCGCAGGGCACAGGGGGCGTGTGAGGAGCGGAGGTTCGGAGGCAGAACCCCCGACCGGGCAGGCGGCACTGCCGTCGGCACCCCACCCCCACGTAACGTGTCCCCCACACACGTGGAAAGCGAGGCAAGCACCGATGCCCGAGCAGAGCCCGCTCGATCTGGCCGAGGGCGATCCCTTCGGCCCGCACAATCTTCCGTACGGCGTGTTCACCACCGCGGACGAGCCCGGCCGGCGGCGGCTCGGCGTCCGGATCGGTGACCACGTACTCGACGCCGGAGCCGCGGCCCACACGCTCGGCTCGCCGTACGCCGCGCTGCTCGCCCAGCCGAGCCTGGGCCCGCTCCTCGCGGCGGGCCGCACGGCCTGGCGGGACGTGCGCCGCGCGCTCACCGCGTGGGTGACCGTGCCCGCCCACCGCCAGGACATCGAGCCGCTGCTGCACCCGCTCGGCTCGGTCACCCTGCATCTGCCGTACGAGGTCGCCGACTACGTCGACTTCTACGCCAGCGAGCACCACGCCACCAACGTCGGCCACATCTTCCGCCCGGACGGGGACGCCCTCACCCCCAACTGGAAGCATCTGCCGATCGGTTACCACGGCCGCTCCGGCACGGTCGTCGTATCCGGGACGGACGTCGTCCGGCCCTCCGGCCAGCGCAAGACCCCTGCCGATCCGGCCCCCGTCTTCGGCCCGTCCGTCAAGCTCGACATCGAGGCGGAGGTCGGCTTCGTCGTCGGCACCCCCTCCAGGCTCGGACAGCCCGTGCCGCTGACCGCCTTCCGCGACCATGTCTTCGGGCTGCAGCTCCTCAACGACTGGTCCGCGCGTGACATCCAGGCCTGGGAGTACGTCCCGCTCGGCCCGTTCCTCGGCAAGTCGTTCGCCACGTCCGTCTCCGCCTGGGTCACCCCGCTCGAGGCCCTCGACGCCGCCCGCGTCGCCCCGCCCGCCCGGGACTTCGACCTGCTCCCCTACCTCGACGACTCCGGCGAGGAGGAGCCCGGCGGTCTCGACCTCCGTATCTCCGTCGCGATCAACGGACAGATCGTCGCCGAGCCGCCGTTCGCCACCATGTACTGGACGGCCGCCCAGCAGCTCACCCATATGACGGTCAACGGCGCCTCGCTCCGTACCGGAGACCTCTTCGGCTCCGGCACGGTCAGCGGCCCCGATGTCCACCAGCGCGGTTCCCTCCTCGAACTCACCTGGAACGGGCGCGACCCGCTGGAGCTGCCGTACGGGAAGCGGACCTTCCTGGAGGACGGCGACGAGGTCACGATGACCGCGTGGGCCCCCGGCCCGGACGGTGTCAAGGTCGGCCTCGGCGAGGTGACGGGCCGGGTCGTGCCCGCCGCGGACTAGGGAGTGTCTTCAAAGTAGCGTCGTCCGCCCCAAGGGCGGGCCTGGCGGCGTCTGGTGCGTGCGATCGCAAGGCGGAGGAAGGAGTCCATGCGGAGCATCGGCGACTGACGACAACGCAGCGTGGGGGCACCTCCCGTGCCCGAAGGGCTACGGGGGAGTGCGTGCCAGACGCCGCCGGGCAGACGGGACTTTGAAGACACGACCTAGCCGCGGCCAGACCCTGTTCTCCGGCCGGCCGGGTTCTGTCCTCCGGAACGGGCCCAAGAGCCTGCCCGGGTGGCAGATCTTCCCCCAGCCGGATCCGTAAGCGCAGGTCAGAGCCGTTCCCCGAGTCCCGGGTAGTGGCGCAACACTGCCGCAACACCATCGGCGGGCGTGCGTCGGTATGGTCCGACGCATGCCCGCCGAACGCATCCGAGACCACGCCGGACAGGGAGCGACCGCCGTCGCCGCCCGGCGTCGTCGGCTGCGTGCCGACCAGGCTCGGCAGCTCGCCGATCTGCTGCGCCACCAGATCATCGCGGGAGGCTTCCCGGACGGCGTGCTGCCCCACGAGGGCAGTATCGGCCGTGCCTACGGCGCCAGCCGCAACACGGTTCGCCAGGCCCTCGACCTGCTCCGCGGCGAGCAGCTCGTGGACCGGGTGCCGGGCCTCGGCACGGTCGTCGTCTGCCGCAAGTACCGGCACGGCCTCAACCGGCTGCAGGGCCTCGCCGAGACCCTGCACGAGCACGGCGCGGTCACCAACGAGGTCCGTACGGTCGGCCCGGTCCCGGCCCCCGCGCCGGTGGCCGCCCGGCTCCGCGTACCCGAGCACAGCGACGTGCTCTACATCGAACGGCTGCGCCTCCTCGGCGGCCTGCCGCTCTCCCTCGACCTCACCTACATCCCCATGGACATCGGGACCGAGCTCATCGGCTGCGACCTGGAGAGCACCGACGTCTTCCGGCTCCTCGAAGCCCTGACCGGACAGCCGCTCGGCACCGCGGAGATCACCCTCGAAGCCGTGAACGCCGACGCCCACTCCGCAGCCGTCCTCCGGGCACCGCGCGGCGCCGCCGTCCTGATGCTGGAACGGCTCACCCACCTCGCCGACGGCCGCCCCGTCGACCTGGAGTTCATCCGCTTCCGCGGTGACCGCATCACGATGAACGGTCTGCTGCACCGCACGCGCTGACCCCCTTCCGCACCACCTCACTGGAGACAGCCATGCCCCTGGCGCCCCAGCGGGCCGACGTGCCCGTGACCATCGACGAGTCGAAGTGCATCGACGGCTGCACGCTGTGCGTGGAGATGTGCCCGCTGGACTCGCTCGCCATCAACCCGGACAGCGGCAAGGCGTACATGCATGTCGACGAGTGCTGGTACTGCGGCCCGTGCGCGGCCCGCTGTCCCACCGGAGCCGTCACGGTCAACATGCCCTATCTGCTCCGCTGAGAGGTACGAACTCCCATGCTCCGCAAGGCACTTGCCGCGCTCACGGCCGCCGCCGCACTGCTCCCGCTCACCGGCTGCGGCAGCGCCGCGGAGGCCGGCGACGGATCGACGGTCACCGTCACCGTCGGCTACCAGTCCAAGACCATCAACACCGTCACCGCCGGCACGCTCCTGCGCTCCCTCGGCTACTTCGAACGCGAACTCCGCGCCCAGGGCGAACGCGACAGCAAGACCTACCGCGTCGTCTGGCAGGACTACGCCACGGGCGCGCCGATCACCGCGCAGATGACCGCCGGAAAGATCGACATCGGCTCGATGGGCGACTTCCCCCTGCTCATCAACGCCGCCCGCGGCAAACAGCTGAACCGCCCGACGAAGCTCGTCTCGGTCACCGGCTACAACCTGCGCGGCGGCCTCAACACCGTGGTCACCGCGCCAGGTTCACCCCTGGCCTCGCTCAAGGACCTGGCCGGCAAGAAGGTCTCCACGAGCGTCGGTTCGGCCGCCGACGGCACCCTCGTCCGCGCCCTGGAGCGCGCCGGCATCGACGACGTCCGCAAGCTCAACCAGCAGCCGGCGGTCGGGGCCGCCGCGCGCTCCGCCCGCCCCCCCCACCCCCAAACGCACTGAGGAGCCAAGCCCCGCCACCGCGCCAAACACGGC
>NZ_JBSGZO010000248.1:0-12542 GCF_053611045.1 Streptomyces sp. NPDC054841
GGTCAGCAGCACGCCCGGGCTCCGAGCCACCCGCACAGGCGCTAGCCGCGGCGGGCCGTGTGCACCGTACGGGCCGCCAGCAGGAAGCAGTCCGGGCGGCTCAGCAGCCCCTCCTTGTCGTCCGGGTCCAGCAGTCGGTCCAGTACGGCGGTGTCTTCGGCGTCCAGCAGCCCCTCCAGCGCCTGGCGCTGCCAGGTGAACGTGGAGACCAGGTGTTCGCGGACGGCGTCGGTGACCGGCGCCGGGATGTCCAGGAGGAAGGAGCGGGTGACGGTGGGGGTGAGACCGGCGGCGGCGAGCAGGGCTCGCCAGTCCTCGATCTCTGCCCTGCTGTCCGGCAGCCCGGTGCGCATCTCCTCGTACCAGGCGCTGAGGGCCGCGTCGATACGGGCTTCCAGTCCGGGGCGGCCGATGCCGATGTCGCGGGGCAGATGACGCGGCTGCAGTCCGCCCTCGACGAGGGCGAGCAGTCCGCCGGGGCGCAGCAGACGCGCGAAGCCGGTGAGGGCGGAGCGCTGATCACCAAGATGGTGCAGCGAGTTGCCCGCCCAGACGAGATCCGCCTCTCCCAGCTCCTCCATACCGCCGGGAAGTTCGGCACAGAGGGTACGGACGCGGTCGCCGAGGCCGGTGCGCTCGGCACGGGCCCGGGCCAGCTCGAGGAGCGCGGGCGTGGAGTCCACGGCGACGACCTCCGCGTACGGGAACATCTCGGCGAGCAGGCAGGTGATCACGCCCGGCCCGCTGCCGATGTCGAGTACGCGGCGTACCGCTGCGGCGGGGAGCTGCTCCCGGACCCAGGCCGCGGCCTCGGTGTACAGCGGGCGTTGCAGCTCGGCGCCGTGTTCGAGGAGCGGGGCGAATGCGTCCCAATCGATGTCGGTGGTGTCGGTGCCGTCGTGACGGTGCTGGTGTGGGCTCATGGCGTCAGGGTGCGCGCGCGGCGCCGTCAGGGCAAGATCTGTTGCTGTTCCGGCAAAGCGGCTGCGGTGCGGGCGCCGGTGCGGTGTTCCTGCGGGCTGATGCCGCGCACCCGTTTGAACGCGGCGCTCAGCGCGAACGAGCCGCTGTAGCCGACCTTCCGGGCCACGGCCTCGACGGTCGCGTCCGTCTGCCGGAGGAGATCGGCTGCGAGGGCGAGCCGCCAGCCCGTGAGGTACGCCATCGGCGGCTCCCCCACCAGTTCGGTGAAGCGACGTGCGAGGCCCGCCCGGGAGACCCCGCACTTCGCGGCGAGTGAGGCGACGGTCCAGGGGTGCGCCGGATCGTTCTGCATCAGCCGCAGCGCGGGCCCGACGACCGGGTCTCCCATCGCGCGGTACCAGGCGGGCGCCTCGGCACCGGGCCGGGAGAACCACGCCCGCAGCACCGCGATCAGCAGCAGGTCGAGCACCCGGTCGAGGACCACGCTCTGGCCCGGCTCGTCGCGGGTGATCTCCTCGTCGAGCACCGGCATCAGCGGGCAGTTCCACACGTCGGCGGGGAGGTGCAGCAGCCCGGGCAGGACGTCCAGCAGCCGCCGGCTGACCTCCCCGTCCATCTGGTACGCGCCGATGAGCATGGTGGTGGCGCCGTCGGGGGCATTCCCCCAGGTCCGTACGCCGAGGCCCATGGACTCGGCGAGCGGTTCACCCTGGAGCGTCGTGCAGGTGCCGCCGGGGCCGATCAGCGCGTACGGCGGCGTGGCCGGGGTGTCGGCGGCTTGATACGGCTCGGGTCCGCGGGCGATGGCGACATCGCCCGGGCGCAGCAGTACCGGGTCGCCGTCGTCTGGGACGATCCATGCCTCGCCGCGGGTGACGCACATCAGACAGAGCGGGGCGTGGTCCTCGACGCGTACGGACCAGGGCGGCTCCATCACCATGCGGAGCAGAAAGGCCCCTCTGGCCCGGGGCCCGTCGAGCAGTCCGGCAAGTGCGTCCATGGTGTCGAGCGTAGGCGGTCGGCGTAGACGCACGCGTATGGAATCGAGCCTCTGCCGCATGGAGAGTCCAGGCGACAGCCGCAAAGGTGGAGCCATGACGGAGAACCTGAAGCAGGACAAGCTGCAGATGACAGTGCTGGTGACGGCGGCGACCGGCAAGACCGGCCGCAGGGTGGCACAGCGGCTCACGGAGCGGGCAGTGACCGTGCGGGCCGGTTCGCGCAAGGGCGCGGTCCCCTTCGACTGGGAGGACGAGGCGACGTGGGGTCCCGCGCTGCGGGGCGCGGACGCCGCGTATGTGACGTACTACCCGGACCTGGCGGCTCCGGGCGCGGAGGGCGCGATGCGGAACTTCGGGCGGCTGGCGGCCGAGCACGGCCTGCGCCGGCTGGTGCTGCTCTCCGGCCGCGGCGAGCCGGAGGCGGTACACGCGGAGGACGCGCTGCGGGCGGCCGGGGTGCCGCTGACGGTGGTGCGGGCGGCGTTCTTCGCGCAGAACTTCAGCGAGGGCGCGCTGGTGCCCGGCGTCCT
This sequence comes from Streptomyces sp. NPDC054841, assembly GCF_053611045.1. Classification (NCBI taxonomy): domain Bacteria; kingdom Bacillati; phylum Actinomycetota; class Actinomycetes; order Kitasatosporales; family Streptomycetaceae; genus Streptomyces; species Streptomyces sp. NPDC054841. The sequence continues at coordinate 2,456 of NZ_JBSGZO010000248.1, forward strand.
CGCCGGGGAGATCCCCTTCCCGGCGGGCACGACGGCAGAGCCTTTCCTCGACCTCGACGACCTCGCGGACGTGATGGTCGCGGCGCTCCTGGAGGACGGCCACGAGGGCGAGACCTACGAGCTGACGGGGCCTCGGCTGCTGACGTTCGACGACGTCGCCGAGGAACTCTCCGGTGCCACGGGGCGCCCGGTCCGCTACGTCCCGGTCTCCGGCCCGCAGTACGTGGGCATGCTGCAGGAGTTCGGCTTCCCGGCCGGGGACGCGCAGTGGCTCACGGACCTGTTCGTGATGCTCCTGGACGGCCACAACGCGCATGTGACGGACGGTGTCGAGCGCCTCCTGGGCCGGGCGCCGAGGGACTTCACGGCGTACGCGAAGGACGCGGCGGCGTCGGGAGCGTGGTCGGCCTGACGGGGCTCCGCCCCCGTTGCCCCCGCTCCTCGGTCTCCCCTTGTGCCCTGCGGGCGTGGTGAACCCCGGCGGGGCTCATGTCCAGCCCGTTGGGGGCACTTCCGGGCGATGCTCCGGGGGAGTTCGAGGACACGCCCGGAGGGCGTACGGGGTCGGGGGCTTGCCACTCCCGCGGCGGAGCCGAGCATCGACACAGCGCGAAGGGGCGGGGTGGGGACGGAGACCGCGGCAGGCGCCCTGGACGGTCAGTCGCGCGCCCGGGCGGGATCACTGGTCCGCGAGCTTGAGACCCCGCTCCGCGAGGGCCTCGCGGAGGCGGGCGAGGGCCTTGGGGCCCATGCCGTGGAGGGCGGCGAGCGCGGCGGGGTCGGCGCCGGCGAGGTCGTCCAGGCGGGTGTGGCCCGCCCGGACGAGGGCGCGGCGGTCAGGAGCGGCGAGGGTGACCGGGAGGTCCGTGGCGTCGTCGTGAGTCATCCCGGGATCGTCGCGAGCCGGGCCGGACCCGTCCACCGGGGCACCCGTCGAAGCGGCCTCACCGGACGAACAGGCCCCGCCGCCCTCGCCGGCGGCGCCGTACCTGGCCACGATGTCACGGGCCGTCCGGGCCAGCCGGTCGCGGAGTTCCTGCGGTGCCAGGACCTCCGCATCCGCGCCGAGTGCCAGGAACTCACCGTGCGCGTGGTCGAGGGACTCGATGGGCAGGACCGCCCGGGTCCAGCCGTCCGGCTCGGGCGTGCCGGTCGCGACGAGGGCCCGCGCCGCCGCCCCGCCGAGTCGGGCAGCGGCGCGCGGGGACAGCCGGACGACCGCCTCGTCGCGGTGCAGCCGGGCGTGGAACTCGTCCTGGTAGCGCTGCCAGTACCCGGCCAGGTCGAAACCCTCGGGCGGGGCGAACTCCTCGCCGGTCTCCGCGAGTCCGAGGATCTGGTCGACGCGGTACGTACGCGGCCCCGGCCCGGCGACCACGTACCAGCGCCCCGCCTTGAGCACGAGACCGTACGGTTCCAGCCGCCGGTCCACATCCGTCGGCTCCTTCCAGCGGCGGTAGCGGACGTCGAGCACCCTGCTGTGCCAGACCGCGTCCGCGACCTGCGGCAGGTACGGGACTTCGTCGTCCTCGGCGTACCAGCCGGGCGCGTCGAGGTGGAACCGTGCGCGCATCCGGTCCGCCTGGGCGCGCAGGCCATCGGGCAGGGCGGCCCGCAGCTTGAGCTGCGCGGCGGCCAGTTCGGCGCCGAGTCCCAGCTCGGCCGCCGGCCCGGGAATTCCGGAGAACGACAGCGCCTCCGCCTCACCGGCGCTCAGCCCGGTGAGCCGGGTGCGGTAGCCGGCGAGCAGCCGGTATCCGCCCGCGTGGCCGGCGTCCCCGTACAGCGGCACTCCTGCCAGGTGCAGCGACTCGACGTCGCGGTAGATGGTGCGCACGGACACCTCCAGCTCCTCGGAGAGCTGGGCCGCGGTCATCCGCCCCCTGGTCTGGAGCAGCAGCAGGATCGAGAGAAGTCGGCCGGCCTTCACTGACACAAGGTGTCAGTGAAGCGCCCTTACCGTCCAGCCATGGCTTTCGAAGAGAAACTGCTGCGGGTTCTGCCGCCCGTCGAGGCGGCCGGCCGCAGCGTCAAGCGCTACCACGTCACCGCCGACCCGGCCGGAATCGATCCCCGGGTCGAGAAGGCGGCGTACGAGATCCTCCCCGAACTGCTCCCCGCTCCGGACGGCACCCCGCCCGCGACCTTCGTCGTGCTGCACCGCGGCGCCGACGACGGCGCCTACCTCAACGCGTACAGCTGGGTCTGGGACAACGTGCTGCACTTCGGCGGCGCGGCAGCGGGCCAGCCCGTCCTCGGCTGCCCCGACCGCGATCCCGCTCATTTCGTCAAGGTGACCGGCCAACCGTGGATCGGCTGTGTCTGGGAGCTGCCGCCGATCCTCCACGAGCGGGACGCCTGGGTCCGCCACATGCTGGCGCCCGGCCGCCCGGACCTCGACGCCTATCTCACCGACTCACTGCCCGACGGAACCACCGGAGACCGCACATGAGCGACGACACGCACGGCTTCGACTTCCTCACCGGCCACTGGGACGTCCGAAACCGCCGCCTCCTCGACTTCCTCGACCCGGACAGCGGCTGGGAGGAGTTCGACGGCACCACCGTGGGCCGCACCCACTTCGGCGGTGCCGCGCACTTCGACGAGATCGTCTTCCCCGCCAAGGGCTTCTCCGGGCTGACGCTCAGGCTGTACGACCCCGAGCGCGAGGAGTGGTCGCTGAACTGGTCGAGCAGCAGGACCGGGCGGCTCGACCCGCCCGTGGTGGGGCGGTTCGGGCCGGACGGCACCGGCGTCTTCCACGGCCGGGACAGCTACGCGGGCAAGGACGTCGTGGTCCGCTTCGTGTGGTCGGGCATCACGGACACGACGGCCCGCTGGGAGCAGGCGTTCTCGGTGGACGACGGCGGGACGTGGCTGACGAACTGGGTCATGGACTTCACGAAGCCGGGCCGGGACGGCGCAGCGCCATGAGCCGGAAGCGGGGTTCGGGGCGCGGCTCGTCGGGGTCGGGCAGGGCGGACAGCTCTGCGGCGAGTTTCTCGGCGAGCGGACCACGGGCCGAGAGCCGGGAGGCGTACTCGCCGCGCAGCAGCGCCTGGGCGGTGCGGCGCGGCGACCGGCCCTGCCCATGGCCGGTGAAGCGGGTCTCGCCTGCCGGGCCGAGACCGTGCGCCGCGCCGAACGCCTCGATGCGGTCGGCGCGGTCGTACGCCTCGGGAGTCCGGTAGGGGGCGAGGACGGCGTCGATGTCGCTGCTCACGTCGTGCCCGGCGTCCTTGTCGACAGTGGTGACGAACACCCCGCCGGGGCGCAGCACACGCGCCGCCTCGGCCACGACGGCCCTGGCGTCCCGGACCAGGTGGAGCAGCCACACCGCGCTGACCGCGTCCACCGAGGCGTCGGGCAGCGGCAGGCTACGGACATCGGCGAGGACGACACCCGCGACCCGGCCGGCGGCCATTCTGGCCATGCCGGGCGAGGAGTCCGCGCCCAGTACCCGCAGCCCCGGCCGGGCCAGCCGCTCGGTCACCAGCCCGGTACCACAGCCGATGTCGAGGAGCGCGCGGGCGGCGTCCGGGACGAGAGACAGTACGGCCGCGGCGGCGGCCGCGGCCCGGGGCACGCCGCCGCGGGTGGCGTCGTAGACGGCGGCCTCCACGTCGTAGTCGAGCAGCGCGTCACGGCCGGCACCCACGGCCCCCGCCATCTCGCGGGTCTCGTCGTCGTGCAGCACGGTCAGCTCACACCATGGTTCGGGGCGGCGGCTTCCACGCGGCGCGCGAGTTCGAAATCGCGTTCGGTGATCGCGCCGCCCGCGTCGTGCGTGTTCACGGTGAGGTTGACCGTGTTGTAGCCCAGCGTGAGATCCGAGTGGTGGTTCAGCTCGTCCTGGATCTGCGCGACATGGACGACCAGCGCGGTTGCGGCGAAATGCGTGCCGAGCCGGTACGTACGGGCGATCCGGTCGCCCTCCTGGGACCAGCCGGGCAGTTCGCGCAGTCTGTCCTCGATCTCCTTCTGCGACAGCGGCTCTGTGGCCATGAGCGAGGCTCCCTCCGGGTTGTCTCCGTGCGACGTTACGGTTTCCGTATGACAACTGTCGCGCCCGACACGGGAGTAGGGCCACTGCTGCGTGGATGGCGGGAGCGGCGCAGGCTGAGTCAGCTGGAGCTGGCTCTGCGTGCCGACTCCTCCGCCCGCCACATCAGCTTCATCGAGACGGGCCGGTCCCGGCCGAGCGAGGAGATGATCCTGCGGCTCGCGGAGCATCTGGACGTGCCGGTCCGCGACCGGAACGCGCTGCTGCTGGCGGCCGGTTACGCACCGCGCTACGCGCAGACGCCGCTGGACGACCCGTCGCTGGAGTCCTTGCGTGCGGGCATGGAGCGGCTGCTCCACGGGTACGAGCCGTACCCGGCGCTCGTGGTCGACGGGACGTACACGGTGGTGGCGGCCAATCGGGGGATCGCGATGCTCCTGGAGGGCGTTGCGGAGCATCTGCTCACTCCCCCGCTGAACGCGATGCGGATCACGCTGCACCCGGAGGGCTTCGCACCACGGATCCGGAATCTGCGGGAGTGGCGCGGGCATCTGCTGGCCCAGATGGAGCGCCAGATCGCCCTGGCCCGCTCCGAGACGCTGCGTGAGCTGTACGAGGAGGTGGCCGCGTATCCCGTCCCGGAGACGGGCGGCGGCCCCGACGACCGGGAGGACCCGGTTCCCTACCCCTATTTCGCGCTTCCGCTGCAGATCGAACACGAAGGCCAGGTGCTGTCCTTCGTGTCGTCGATCTCCACCTTCAACACCCCGATGGATGTCACCGTCGCCGAGCTGGCCATCGAGACATTCCTCCCGGCCGACCCCGCGACGGTGAAGTACCTGCAGTCCCTCACGCCGTAGCCGCGGCACGCAGCGCGGACCACTGCAGTGCGGCGAACCCGGCGACGGTCATGGCCTGCATCGGGATCCACATGGTCCCCGCGGTGCTGGGCTCCAGCCACAGCAGGAGCGCGACGACGCTCAGCGCCGCCCAGGCCGCGTTGGCGTCGACGACGAACTTGACGGGGACGACGGGCGGCTGCGGCCGCGAGGCGAGGAGGCCGACGCCCGCCGCGAACAGCGTGAGGAAGACACCCAGTTCCAGCAGCAGGGTCGCGTCGACCCCGAGCAGCCGCCCGAGCGGTCCGGAGGCCGTGAGATACGCCAGTCCGTTGGCGCCGGTGACGACGGCGTCGAGAGCGAGGAAGCGGCGCAGCATCGTCTGCGGTTCGCTGGTGCGGGAGATGCCTGCGAGCAGGGCCTGGGACATGACGGATCAGCCTCCATCGAGGTCGTACGGGCTGGTCGTGGACCCGGGACCCGGCCGGAGTGCGCCGCCCGGGTCCTGGTGACCACCACGATGCCCGGGGGCGGCGGAGGGGTCGATTACCGCTGAGGTAATGGCGGCGCCGGAGTCTCTGCGCAGGTCACGGTGGCCATGCACAGAGACTCCGGCAAGGGAGGGCTCGCGATCTGGGTGAGCTGCCCGGCCAGGGCCTGCCCACCGGAGAGCGCGATCATCTGTGTGATGCTTTCCGCGTCTTGCGGCGAGGCTGACAGACCCACCGCAGCCGGCCTTCACGGCTGTGAATTTCCTTGCCGGGAAATGAACAAAGGCACCAGCAGACGATCTCACTCACCGAGGTGGCCTAAGCTGACCCTCCCGGTTGAGGGCCGACAAGGGGGGGGAGAGACGAATGGCGGGGGCACGCGAACTGCCGCCGGACGAGGTCCTGGTCCAGCGGCTGCGTGACGGTGACGAGGAGACGTTCGCCCTGGTGCTGGACACCTGGTCAGGTGGCATGCTCCGGCTCGCCATGTCGTTCGTGTCGACCAAGGCCTCCGCAGAGGAGGCCGTCCAGGACACCTGGCTGGCGGTCATCAAGGGGATCAGCGACTTCGAAGGCCGTTCGTCCCTGAAGACGTGGGTGTACCGGATCCTGGTCAACACCGCCAAGGCGCGCGGCACGAAAGAGAGCAGGACCGTTCCCTTCGCCAGCCTCCTGCCGGAGGAGGAAGGGCCGACGGTGGACGCCTCGCGGTTCCGCGGTTCCGGCGAGCCATACGCCGGGCACTGGGCCGTCGGGCAGGAACCGCGTGCCTGGCACGTTCCTGAGGACTACGTGCTGCGCGGTGAAGTCCGCGACGTGATCGCGGAGGCGCTCGACGAGCTCCCGCCCCGCCTCCGAACGGTGATCACACTTCGCGATGTCGCAGGCTACGGCTCCGAGGAAGTGTGTTCCCTGCTGGAGATCTCGCCCGGAAACCAACGTGTACTCCTCCATCGGGCGAGAGCCTTCCTGCGCCGTAAGCTGGAGGACTACCTGACAAGTGCCCATGACATCGCCGGCGAGAGGGGACGACCGTGAACTGCGTTGACTTCGTGGAGCTGGTGACCGACTTCCTCGAGGGCACCTTGCCCGAAGAAGACGAGCGGCGCTTCATCGAGCACCTGGCGGAATGCCCCGGGTGCGAGAGCTACCTCGATCAGTTCCGTCAGACGATCGCCACGACGGGCGAACTGACCCCGGACAGCATCTCGACAGACGCCAGGCAGCAGCTGCTCACCGCATTCAGGGACTGGCAGCCGAAGTGATCCCCCTGCGCCGAACCCAGTAGGGAATGTCAGGCGGCCGAGGGGGCGCTCGGCCGGGAACTGATGTCCGTTCCCGAGCTGATCGGGATCCGTCAGTCGGCTCCACTCGCAGAAACTCCAGGGGCTCAACTCGCCACGCTCGCCGAGCTCCCCTGCCGGTCTACCACCCGGCCTTCACCACACAGGTCATCCGACCCGTTCCTCCCATGGCTGATCGTCGTGCATCGCTCGCTGCGGGCGGTGTGGATTGCGACAAGCCGGCCGTCTCCGGGCTGACAGCCGGTCAGCAGGCCCCGGTCAGCAGGCCCCGGTCAACGGGCCCTGTCAGCGGGCCCCGGTCGGCGTGATCCACGCCGTCCACGGACGGTCCTCATGCTCTCAGCCGCGTCTCCTGCCCCAGGGACTTGTAACGCTCGTGAGGCGCGCCCGCTCTGAACATCCGAAGCGGGCGCCTGCGCCCCCCCCTCCCGTATGGCCTTCGCCCACGTCTCCCCTCCGGGCGCAGGCCATACGACTATCGGAGACATCCATGACTCTGCTCAGAAGACTCTTGTTCGGCATCATCGCCGGACTGCCCGGTGGCGCGATCGTGGCGGTCGTGACGAACCCGCCGTGGATCCCATGGGCTGCGCACACGGTGGTGCTGGGAGCCGTGCTCGGCCTCGTGTTCGGTGACCACAGGCAGAGCAGCGGCTCGGCCTTCTCCGTCGGTCTCCTCATCGGCCTGCTCGACTGGGTGACCTGGACACTCACCCTCGCTCCCGCGCTCGAGGGCAGGACGCCGTCATGGACGATCGCGGTGGCCGTCTCGCGCTTCCCCGACCTCGTCGGCGCCGCCCTGTTCGGCGCGATCGCCGGGCTCGCCCACCACGCCCTCTCGGCCTGGCGCCCGCCCCGGCCGGCGCCCCAACGGGCCAAACCCCATGTCGTGGTCGTCGGTGGTGGTTTCGGCGGGGTGGGGGCCGCGCGCGAACTGGACCGGCGGGTCGCCCGCGGGCTCGATGCCCATGTGACGCTGATAAGCGACTCGAACTTCCTGCTGTTCACCCCGCTGCTGGTCGGCGTCGCCTCGAGCACGGTGGAGGCCAGGCACGTGAGCGCCCCGGTGCGAGCCGGGCTCAACCATGCCTCCTTCCTGCACGGGCGGGTGGTCTCGATCGACACGCAGACGTGCAACGCGTACGTCTCCGCAGGCAAGGAGGGGATGCTCCGCGTGCCGTACGACGAGCTGGTCCTGGCGGTCGGCGCGGTGCCGCACTTCTTCGACCTGCCGGGTGTGGGCGAGTACGCCTTCCCGATGAAGTCGATCGAGGACGCCACCAGGCTGCGCAACCAGGTGCTGAGCGCGCTGGAGCGGGCCGACCTCGAGCCGGACCCGGCCGAGCAGGCCAGGCTGCTGACGTTCGTGGTGGCAGGCGGCGGATTCGCCGGGACGGAACTGGTGGCCGAACTGTTCGACCTGGTGCATGACGTGCTCCACTTCTATCCGCGTCTGCACGGGCTGCGCCCCCGATTCGTGATCGTGCACGCGGGTGAGCGGCTGCTGCCGGAGCTGTCGCCGAAGCTCGGCCTCTACGCGCAGCGCAAGCTCGACAAGCGCGGCATCGAACTCCGCCTCGGCGCACGCGTGAGCAAGGCCACCGCCGAGGACATCACGCTCAACTCCGGCGAGACCATCGCCACCCGCACCCTGGCCTGGACGGCGGGCAACCGGCCGAACCCGCTGGTGCAACAGGTCATGACGGGGCCTCTCGTCGCGGATGCCACCATGCAGGTCCCGGGCATGCCCGGCCTGTGGGCGCTGGGCGACTGCGCGAGGATCCCCGACCCGGCGGGCGGGGTCTACCCACCGACCGCCCAGCACGCGATCCGCGAAGGCAAGGCAGTGGCGAAGAACATCGCCGCAGTCCTCGGCGGACGCCGTCCCGTCCCGTTCCGCTTCGGCGGGCTCGGCGTGCTGGTCTCGCTCGGGCACCGCACGGCTGCCGGCGAGATCGGCGGCCGGCGGGTCTCCGGTTTCCTCGCCTGGGTCCTGTGGCGCTCGGTCTACCTGAGCAAGCTGCCCAGTGCGGAGAAACGGCTTCGTGTACTCGCCGACTGGACCCTCGACCTGGTCTTCCCCAGGGACATCGCCCTCTCGACCAAGGATGATCGTCATGCGTAACGCCGGATTCGGAGCCCTCGCCGGTCTCGCAGGAGGGCTGGTCTTCGGCGAGGTGATGGTGCTGATCGGGTACCTGCCCACCGTCGCGGCCATCGTCAGAACCGACTCCCCTGTCGTGGGCTTCGCAGTCCACTTGCTGATCGCGGCGATCATCGGGAGCTTCTTCGGCGCGCTCGTGGCGCGCCAGCGCGAGCTGCTGTTCTGGGGACTCGCGTACGGCGTGCTGTGGTGGTTCCTCGGGCCGTTGACGCTGCTGCCGGTCCTGCTGGGCAGGCCGGTGGCATGGAACGTGGCGACGGCGCAGGCGCTGATCCCCAGCCTGCTCGGACACCTGGCCTACGGAGCTGTCACAGCCGCCGTCCTCGCCCTGCTGTCGCACAGGGAGCGGCACTTCAGGCTCGGTCTCCTGGTGCGCGCCTCTGCCGCCGGGCTGCTCATCGCCCCGGTGCTCGGGCTCGGCTGGAAGGGACTGATCGTCGGGGCGCTGGTCGGCGCCTCCTACGCGGTGGTCTTCGGCGACCGCGGCGAGGGCACCGGCCCCGCCCTGATCCGCGGCGCCGCCTTCGGCTTCGCGTGGTGGGTGCTCGCGGCGGTGACGATCTCGCCGCTACTGGCCGGCCGCGGGCTCGAGTGGGCGCCGGGCGCGGTGCGCACCGCCGTGGCGTCGCTGCCCGGCCATCTGCTGCTCGGTGCCGGTACGGCCCTGCTCATCTCCTGGCTCGGCGGCCTCTCGCGGGCGGTGTTCTCCGACGACGTACGGCACGCCCTGGAGTCACGCCTCGCCGGTGGGCGGGTGATCTCGATCTGGCACGGCGTCGTCGCCGGGCTGGCCGGCGGCGTGATCTTCACCGGCGTCATGGTCGCCGTGGGATTCCTGCCGGTCGTCGCCTCCCTGGTCGGCTCGGAGTCCGCGGTCGTGGGCCTCGTCATCCACCTGCTGATCTCCCAGGTCGTCGGCGTCACCTACGCGGTCTTCTTCCGCCGTCGCAGCTTCGACCCGGCCTCGGGGATCGGCTGGGGTGTGTCCTACGGCTTCCTCTGGTGGATCCTGGGCAATCTGACGCTGCTTCCCCTGCTGCTCGGCGCCGCACCCCAGTGGAGCGCCGCCGCGCTGGCCGTGTCCTTCCCCTCCCTCATCGGCCACCTCGCCTACGGCGCCGTGCTCGGCCTGGTCTACCAGCGGCTGGAGGAGCGGGTCGGCCCGTGGCACCTGACCCGCAGTGAGGCGACCGCGGTCCGGGCGGCGGCGCGTCACGAGCAGACGCTGGGCGCGGCCCCGGCGCTGTGGAGCCTGATCACGTGCGTGGCCCTGCTCATCCCCATCC
>NZ_JBSGZO010000249.1:0-12498 GCF_053611045.1 Streptomyces sp. NPDC054841
GCCACAGGGGCAGCAGCCCGCCGGTTACGGATATCCGCAGGGCGACGGGTTCGGCCCGCCCCCGCCCTCGTCCCCGCCACCGGGCTGGTGAACCCGGGACCGGTGACCCGCCGCCGGTGAACGGCCCCGCCCCGGACGGGCTCCAGGGACTGTCCTCCGGATCTTGCCGGGCCGAGCCACAAGACAGAGGCCCTAATCCATCCCCAGTGAGCGCTTCAGGAACTCCACCTGGAGCACAAGCATGTTCTCCGCGATCTGCTCCTGAGGTGTCATATGCGTGACGCCCGTGAGCGGAAGCAGTTCATGGGGGCGCCCGGCCGCGAGCAGTGCCGATGAGAGCCGGAGGCTGTGTGCCACCACCACATTGTCGTCCGCCAGGCCATGGAGGATCATCAGCGGCCGTACCGGTTCGGCCGGATCGGTCAGCCCCGCCTCCGTGACGAGGGAGTTCGCCGCGTAGACCTCGGGCTGCTTCTCGGGGCTGCCGAGATAGCGCTCGGTGTAGTGGGTGTCGTACAGCCGCCAGTCGGTGACCGGCGCGCCGGAGACCGCCGCGTGGAACACATCGGGCCGGCGCAGCACCGCGAGCGCGGCGAGATAGCCGCCGTACGACCAGCCGCGGATGGCCACCCGGCCGAGGTCCAGCGGGAAGCGGTCCGCCAGTGCGTGCAGCGCATCGACCTGGTCGTCGAGCGTCAGCAGCAGATTGTCCTTGATCCCCTTCTCCCAGCCGGGAGAACGGCCGGGGGAGCCGCGCCCGTCCGCGACGACCACCGCGAAGCCCTGATCGGCGAACCACTGCGAGGTGAGATGCGGATTGCGCGCGGCGACCACACGCTGCCCGTGCGGTCCGGCATACGGGTCCAGCAGAACGGGAAGCGGACCGTCCGATTCCTGATAGTCGGACGGAAGCAGGACGGCGCACGGGATTCGCCGTGCGCCCCCCTCAACTAGTTGCACACGAGGCGAAAGGACCGGTTCCTCCGTGTACGAGGCGATCGTGGCCACCGGCTTCCCTTCCTGGAGCACCTGAACCGCCGAGGCGCTCACCTCGGGCCGCGCGGAGGCGAGCACCGTCACCGGCCCCGAGCGCACGGCCGAATGCAGCCCCGCGCCCTCGGAGAGCCGCTCGGTCCCCAGCTCGTTGACCCGGTACACATGGATCTCGCCGATCTCCGGGTCCGCGGCGTCCTCACCCGCCGAGGCCGCCACCAGGACATCCGACTCACCGATGTCCAGCACCGCCCGCACATGCAACTGCGGCCCGGTCAGCGGCCGGTCGCCGACGGCCAGCACCCGCGCCCCGCCCTCGTCCGCGACCCGCACCAGCCTCCCGTCCGGAGCCCACGCGGGCACCCCGGCCAGCAGCTCGATCCACGCCGGGTCCTCGTCCACATGCACCGTGCGCGTCGTACCGGTCTCCGTGTCCACCGCCAGATGCAGCGCCGTCCGCTGGTCCCGGGACTGGACGAGCAGCAGCGGGGCCCCGGCCGACGACCAGTGCACCCGGGCCAGATACGGATACCGCGCCCGGTCCCACCCGACCTCGGTGCGCGAGCCGTCGAGCCCCATGAGGAAGAGCCGTACGTCCGCGTTCGCCGTCCCGGCCGCCGGGTACGTCATCGCCGCCGGCTCCCGGTCCGGATGCGCCGGATCCGCGATCCACCAACGCCGTACGGGCGACTCGTCCACCCGCGCGACCAGCAGCCGGTCGGACTCCGGAGCCCACCAGAAGCCGCGCGAGCGCCCCATCTCCTCGGCCGCGACGAACTCCGCCACCCCGTATGACGTGCGCTCGTCCTCCGGCTCGGCCAGCGCGCGGTCCCCCTCGCCCTCCGTGCCGATCACCCGCAGCGCGCCCGCGGCCGCATAGGCGACGAACCGCCCGTCCGGCGAGGGCCGCGGATCGATCACCGGCCCGGCGGCAGGCAGTTCACGTGCCGTCCCGGCCCGCAGCTCCGCGGTGAAGAGCCGCCCCGACAGGGCGAACGCCGCCAACTCCGCCTCCCGGTCCACGGCATACCCGACGATGCCCCCGGACGCCTCACGGCTGCGCTCCCGCCGCGCCCGCTCCTCGGCGGACAACTCCTCGGCCGCCCCGCCCAGCAGGGCGTCAGGATCCGCGGCCACCCGCTCACGTACGTCCCCCTCGAGGTCCAGCACCCAGAGCCGGTGCGCCCGTTCCGTCCCCGAAGGGGACCGCAGGAACACCACCCGGGAGCCGTCTGGGGACACCGTGAAGGCGCGCGGTGCGCCGAGGGTGAAGCGCTGCGTCCTGGCGTACTGGCGGGGGAAGGAGAGCTGCTGCCTCATGGTCATGCGACCGAACCTAGCCGTTGGCGCCGCCGTTTCGCCCGCGTCCGACGGACTCGGCGGAGGGTGTGCGCCCCCATGTGCTGCCGTGCACCGATCGATGCGGTGGTACGGATAGTTATGATCCGTAGCGCTAGGTGGGTAGGAACCTCCTGGCACATGCAAGCTGCCCGGTCCGGACCGAATATTTGTGGAGGTGAACCGCCGTGGCACTCTCGATTTCGGCGGTGGTGCTGCTGGCGATCGTCGTCTTCCTGCTGGTCAGGAAATCCGGACTGAAAGCCGGACATGCGGCGGTTTGCATGCTCCTCGGGTTCTACCTGTCCAGCTCCTCCCTCGCACCCACCATCACGGAGCTGACCACGAATGTGGCGGGCATGATCGGCGGCATCAAGTTCTAGGGCCTGTCCGGTGGATCTTGCCGGGCTCGATCCACAGGACACCCCTGGGGCCGGGCCTCGTAGGCTGGGGCCATGACGGATCTCCCAGCCCGTCGTCTGCTCCTGGTGCACGCGCACCCCGACGACGAGTCGATCAACAATGGCGCCACGATGGCCCGGTACGCCGCAGAGGGCGCCAAGGTCACCCTGGTGACCTGCACCCTCGGTGAGGAGGGCGAGGTCATCCCGCCCGAGCTCGCGCATCTGACCGCCGACAGGGAGGACAGCCTCGGCGCGCACCGGATCGGTGAACTGGCCGCCGCGATGAAGGAGCTGGGCGTCGGCGACCACCGGTTCCTCGGCGGTCCCGGGCGCTTCCGTGACTCCGGGATGATGGGCCTTTCCCAGAACCGCCGGCCCGGCGCGTTCTGGAGCACCGAGGTGGACGACGCGGCCCCGTATCTCGTCGAGGTGATCCGTGCCGTACGGCCGCAGGTCCTCGTGACGTACGACCCGCACGGGGGCTACGGCCACCCCGACCACATCCAGGCGCACCGCGTCGCCATGCGCGCGGCCGATCTCGCCGCGGAGTCCGCCTTCCGGCGCGACCTCGGCGCCCCGCACACCATCGCCAAGATCTACTGGAACCGGGTGCCGCGCTCGGTCGCCGAGGAGGGTTTCGCCCGGCTGCGTGCGGCGGGCGCCGACTTCCCCGGCATCGCGGATATCGAGGACATTCCCGGCGTGGTGGACGATTCGGAGATCACTGCCGAGATCGACGGCTCCGCCTACCTCGCGCACAAGGCCGCCGCGATGCGCGCGCACGCCACCCAAATCGCCGTGGACGGACCTTTCTTCGCGCTTTCCAACGATCTCGGCCAGCCGCTGTTCACCACCGAGTACTACCAGTTGGTGCGCGGCCGCTCCGGCGCACCGGAGGGCGAGCGCGAGCACGATCTGTTCGCCGGTACGACCGGCACCACCGGCACCATCGGTACGACGACGCAGGAGGCCGCGTGATGAGTCAGCCCGGAGCCTGGCCGGCCAGGTCCCCCAAGCCGGGACGCATCGCCGCGTACATCGGCCTCGCCGTCCTCGGCGTCCCTGTCGGGGCCGCGGGATCGCTCGTCCAAGCCGCCTGGTTCCCGGCCGGGTTGGTGCTGGCGCTGCTCGGCGCGGCAGGTCTTTTCTACGGTGGCCTGCGCGCCACCGGCACCCAGCTCGGAGTGCTGGCACCGGCGGCGGGCTGGCTCGTCGCCGTGCTCCTGCTCAGTGCCGGACGGCCGGAGGGGGACGGTGTCTTCGCGGGCGGGCTCGGCGAGATCGTCTTTCTGCTGGGCGGAATGGTGATCGCTGTGATGTGTGCCACCATGTCGCGGTTGCCGCAACCGGGCGGGAGTTCCGGCCGACTTGGCAAGTGACGTGTCCCATCTGAGGCCGAAATGCCCACGCTCGTTGCGGCGGCCGCGGAGCGTCGCTTCGCGCAGTCGCCGGATACGTTCCGGCGGCGGCCAGTATGGTGGTGCGCGCCGCCGAGCCGCCCGCAGCAGTGAGAACAGAGTAAGAACGGGCGGCGGAGCCAACCGGGAGAACCTGCTTTGAGCCGTGAAACTGACAGTTCGTCCTCCGGCCCCCAGGGGCGTGGCGGAGCCGCGTACCCTTCGGGGACACCGCCGTACGGCTCCCGCCAGTATCCGTCGCTGCATCCCACGCAGGACGCTCCGGAGGAGGGAGCCGAGCCGGCGTCCGCGCCGCAGCCGGACGAGCCCAGGACCGAGACGACGCTGACGACCCGTATCCGGATCAACATTCCGGGTTCGCGGCCGATCCCGCCGGTCGTCATGCGTACGCCGATGAGCGACGTGGACAAGAAGAGCGTCGTGGCACAGCGCGACGGCGCCGCCGAGCGCACGGGCAGCACGCCGCGGCCGCCCGCGCCCGCGCAGGGCGCTGCCACAGCCACGGACGCCGGGCGTGGCACGGGTGAGGCCGAGGCCGCGGAGAAGCCCGCCGAGGAGAGGACCAGCGACTGGTTCGCTCCCCGCAAGGCGCCGGCTCAGACGCCTCCTCCGGCTGCCGCTCCGGCGCCGGGACCGGGTCCGGGCGCAGGTGCCGGTCCGGCGTCGGGCGCCGGTCCGGCCTCCGGTGCCGACGACACGGGTGCGCATCGGATCCCCGGTCCGTCCGGCGCTCCGAACGGGCAGACGTCCGCGCCCGGAGTTCCGTACTTCTCGGATGCCCCGACCGGCGCCGGGTCCCGCCCCAGGAGCGGGCTCGACGACCTCGCGGCGGACGCGGACGCTCACGGCCGTGCCACGCCTCAGCTCGGGGTGCGCCCGCCGGGTTCCGCACCCGCCGGCCTCGCGGGTCCCGCGGCTCCCACGGCGGGGCCGGTCACCGGTACCTCGCCGTTCGCGCCGGGCGGCGGCGCACCGGGCCACGGCGGTGCTCCCCGGATGAGCGACGACACCGCCGTACTCACCCCGCAGCAGCCCGCTCCCGAGACCGGCCCGGCCGGTCCGGCGGGTCCGGTCGGCCCTCCCGGACCCGGCGGCAACGTCTCCGGGGACACGCTGACCAGCGGCATCCCGGTGGTCCCGCCGCAGCAGCACCGCTCGCCGTTCCCGCCCGCAGGTCCCGACGCCACGAACTCGCCGTGGCCGGGCGGCCCCGGCGGTCCGTCCGCGCCGGACTTCTCGGCGCCGGACTTCCCCGGCCCGGCCGCATCGGCGCGCACCGCGCCAGGCCCGTCGGCGGCTCCGCCCGCCCCCGCGGCCTCGTCGCCGTCCTCCTCGTCGTCCTCTTCCAGGCCGGCGAAGAAGGGCCGCTCCAAGCTCGTGCTCGCCGGAGCGGGCGTATTCGGCCTGCTCGGTGTCGCGTACGGCGCCGGGCTGCTGCTCAACCACTCCGACGTGCCCAAGGGCACCACGGTCCTCGGCGTCGACATCGGCGGCGGCACCAGGGACCAGGCGGTCGCCAAGCTCGAAGCCGCCCTCGGCAAGCGCGCCACGTCGCCGCTGCAGCTCACCGTCGGCGGCCAGAAGGAGCAGCTCGCCCCGGACAAGGCGGGCCTCAGCCTCGACAGCCAGGCGACCGTCCGCGCCGCCGCGGGCAGCGACTACAACCCGGTCTCGGTGATCGCCACCCTCTTCGGGGGCGAGCGCGAGGCGCAGCCGGTCATCCCGGTCGACGAGGAGAAGCTGAGCGTCGCCCTGACCGACCTGGCGGGCGCGTCGGGCTCGGCCACCGAGGGCACGATCAAGTTCGAGCCGGGCAAGGCCGTCCCCGTACCGGGCAAGTCGGGCAAGGCGCTGGACGTCGGGCAGTCGATGATCTCGGTGCGGGACGCGTACCGCGCCCAGGTCGAGACCGGCCGTATCAACACCGTGGAGCTGCCGGTCGCCACCCGCGAGCCGACCATCACCCAGACCGAACTGGACCGGGCGATGAAGGAGTTCGCCGAGCCCGCCATGTCCGGCCTGATCACGATCAAGGCGGGTGGCAAGGAGATCCAGTTCGGGCCTTCGAGGTCCCTGCCGAAGATCCTCTCGATGAAGGCGGTCGACGGGCGGCTGGTCGAGGTCTACGACAAGAAGGCCATCAACGAGCTCCTGGACGGCGTCTTCGACGGCATCATGATCACCAAGGGTGACGGCAACAAGCATCAGCTGTCCGCGGACGACGTCGCCTTCGCGATGCAGAAGGCGCTCCTCGGCAAGACCCCGGCCGACCGTACGCAGACGATCGAGCTGAACCCGCAGGGCTGACACGCATCCGTCCTGGAACCCCCGGAGCCCCTGTCCGCGACGACGGACCGGGGCTCCCGGGGTTCTGCCCGACGAGTGCTCCCAGGTTCTGCCCAAGGAGTGACCGAGGACGGCCGAGGAGTGACCGAGGACGGCCGAGGGACTGAGGCCGGCCGGTTCATGGCAACGATCACCTCATGGCCACCACGATGCACGCAGTACGGGCCCATGAGCGAGGCGGCCCGGAACGTTTCGCGTACGAGTCGGCGCCCCGGCCCGAAGCGGCGGCGGGCGAAGTGCTCGTCGCGGTCCGCGCCGCCTCCATCACGGCAGGCGAACTCGCCTGGGACGCCACCTGGACCGACAGCCTCGACGCGACGGGGCGCGACCGCACGCCCACCGTCCCCGCGCACGAGTTCTCGGGCGTGGTGGCCGCGCTCGGCAGTGGAGTGACCGACCTCGCGGTCGGCGACGACGTCTACGGCCTGATCCCGTTCACCCGCGACGGTGCGGCCGCCGAGTACGTCACCGTTCCCGCGGGCATGCTCGCCTCCAAGCCGGCCGCGCTGGACCACGAACACACGGCGGCACTCCCGCTCGCCGCCCTCACCGCGTGGCAGGCGCTGGTGGACCATGCCGCGCTGCAACCGGGACAGCACGTCCTGATCCACGGGGGCGCCGGAGGCGTCGGCACCTTCGGCGTGCAGATCGCCGTGGCCCTGGGCGGGCGGGTGACCGCCACCTCCTCGGCGCGTGACAAGGACTTCGTCACGGGGCTCGGCGCGGAGCGGGTCATCGACTACGAGGCCGAGCGTTTCGAGGACCTGGTGCGGGACGCCGACGTGGTGTTCGACCTGGTCGGCGGAGAAACCCTGGAGCGGTCCTGGGTGACGTTGCGCCCGGGCGGAATCCTGGTCAGCATCGTCCAGCCGCCGGACCAGGAGAAGGCTGCCGCTCATGGAGTACGAGGCCTGTTCTTCATCGTCGTACCCGACCGGCCCGGCCTGGTGGCCATCAACGAACTGATCGACGAGGGAAAGCTCAGGCCGGTGGTGGACCGCGTGGTGCCGCTCACCGAGACACGAGCGGCCTACGAGGCGCTCTTGACGGAGCATCCGCGCGGCAAGGTCGTACTGCGTGTCGGCCATGAGGGCACCTCCTGATGGGCACCGACCCGCCTACCAGGCGGTCAGGATCCCCGCCCACCGGTGCCCCGGGCCCCCACCGGGTGCCGGCCCCCACCTACCGGTGCCGGAGCCCCCACCTGGTGCCAAGCCCCGCCTACCGGCCCCGCAACCCCACCCGGTGCCGGTTCCCGCCTACCAGGTGGTCACGAATCCGCCGTCGACGGTGATGTCGGAGCCGGTGATGTTGCCCGCCCGGTCGCTCGCCAGCAACAGCACCGCGTCCGCGACCTCGGCCGGCGTCGAGAACCGGCCGGTGACCGCGAGGCCCGCGGCCCGGGCGGTCACGTCCTCCGGCGCCATCCCGGTGGCCTGGGACACGGTGGCCGCGACGCCATCGGCGCCCAGCCACAGATCGGTCTCGACGGGGCCCGGGCTGACCGTGTTCACCCGGATCCCCTGGCCGCCCACCGCCTTGGAAACGGCCTTGGAGAAGTTCGCCAGCGCGGCCTTGGCGGCGCAGTAGTCGATCACGCCCGGGTCGGGGAACACGGCGTTGACCGAGCCGATGTTGACGATCGAGCCGCGGCCCTTGGCGAGCATCAGAGGCAGGACCCTCCGCGTGACGCGCACCGCGACGAACAGGTTGAGGTTCATCGTCGCCTCCCACTCCTCGTCCGTGGTGCCGAGGAACCCGCCGGGCCGCGCGGAGGCCGAACCCACGTTGTTCACGAGAATGTCGACCTGGTCCCCGGCCGCGTCGACCAGCTGCGCGGCGGCGTCGCCGTCGGCCAGATCCACCCGCACCAGGCGCACCGTCCCGCTCCGGATCAGCGCGTCGAGCTCGTCGGAGGACCTGCGCGCGGCGGCCACCACCCGGGCCCCCTCGGCCGCCAAGGCCTTCACGATCGCCAGCCCGATTCCCCTGCTCGCGCCGGTGACCAGGGCCACGCGGCCCTCCAGTCCGAGATCCACGGTGTCTCTCCCTCCGTTCGTGACCACCTGGCCCCGGCGGCGAACCGAACCGGCTCGGCGCCGCTTTCCCACGTCTTCACGAACGTGATCGGCCACGTGCGGCACAGGCTTGAGGCGACGGACCGCATCGCCCGTGGTCCCCGCGAGTGGAGGTACCTCTCGTGCTGGGTCCGAGCCGCAGAGCCTCCGGTCTCAGTTCAGCATCGACCGCGCCGCGTGCGCCCGGCGCCTGATCGACGCCGCCGTCGTCGGCTCCACCGCCGAGACGACGTCCGCGTACGCGTCCATCTCCGCCGCTCCCGCGAGGAATTCCCCGCACTGGACGAGGAGTTGGGCTCGTTCGAAGCGGAGACGGGCCGGGTGGGAGGGGAGCAGGAGGGAGAGGTCGACGGCCCACAGCGCGACATCCGTACGTTCCGGGCGCGCGGCCGACCAGGCGCGGATGTTGTTGAGGATGCGCAGGACGATCTGCAGCGGGCTCGCCGGGATCAGCATCGACGGGTCGAGCGGCGCGCCCGTCGCGCCCACGACGAGGAGCTCCGCGTCCGCTCCGGTCAGCAGGCGGCCACCCGCGAAGGGGTCCGCGAGCACGGGGTTCGCCGGATCGCCGAAGCCGACGACGAAGTGGCCGGGGAGGGCGACGCCGTACACGGGCGCGCCGGCGCGGCGGGCGACCTCCAGCCAGACGACCGAGAGGAGGATCGGCAGGCCGCGACGGCGCCGCAGGACCTCATGGAGCAGGGAGGACTCCAGACGCTGGTAGCAGCCGGGCGTGCCGTGGAAGTCGCAGCGGTCGCCGAGGAGGGCGGCCAGGGCCGCCGCCCAGGACTCGGGACCTGCGATGCCGTACGGCAGCAGTCCCGCCAGCCGGTCCAGCTCCATCTGGGCGGCGTCCAGGGCCGCCTCGTCCAGCGACGGGTCCGCCTCCGTGCCCACCAGCAGGCACAGCGTCGCAAGGTCGGGCCGGTCGGCGCGGGCCTCCTCGGCGAACCGGCGCCGCCAGCGCGTTGCCTCGGGGTGTGGCGGGTGCATATGCGTCTCGTACCCGTTCAGGAAGATCGGGAGTATCGGAAATGGTGGTAGAGGTGATGAACCGTGAAACCCATCCCCTCGTACAGCGCCCGGGCCCCGTCGTTGTCCGACTCGACCTGCAGCCAGGCTGCCGACGCACCTTCGTCCAGGGCGCGGCGGGCGAGCGCCGCCATCACGGCCGTCGCCAGGCCCTCCCTCCGCCGGGCGGGGTCCACCTCCACCGCCATGAAGCCTGCCCAGCGTCCGTCGACCACACAACGGCCGATCGCCGCAGGGACGTCGGATTCGCCCGGCACGGTCGCGAACCACACAGACGGGCCGCTGCCCAGTACTTTCAGCACATGTGGGCCCGGCACGGCGAACCGCTGGTAGCGCCGCAGCCATGACTCGTCGACGGACCGTGCGAGCCGTACCCGCGACACGTCCATGTCCACGTCGCCGACCGGCGCGAGCCCGCCGACGCGCAGTTCCGTCGTCACCTCGCGCTCCCAGCCGCGGCTCTCCAGCTCCGCGCAGAGCCGCTCCTGCGTGCCCTCCGCGCCGGTCGCGGCCTGGATGTAGGGCGGAAGGCCACGCTCCGCGTACCAGGCGGCAATCCGTGCCAGCGCGTCGTCCAGCGGCATCCCCGGGTCGCCGAGCGCCAGCACCGAGTTCGCACGCCGCGTAAAGCCCACCCGTCGCCCGACCACCACCCCTCCAGGACGCGCTTCGCGCGGCACCTCCTGGAATGCCGCCCGCAACTGCCACTCCCCGAGCGGCTCGCTCTCCACCGGCTGCCACGCCCGCGCGGACACCCTCGCGAGCTCCTCGAAGGACGCCGCGGGACCCCGCCGACGCGCCGGCGCCGACGGGACGGTCTTGCCTGCGACCAGCGACGATTCCGGGATACGGACGGTCTCGCCGGTCCTGCGTGTGATCAGCAGCACACCGTTGTCCCAGGATGTGAGAACACCAACCGTGTCGGTGAACTTCTCCGCCCCGGACCCCTCCTCGGCGAGCCGCCGGACCGATACACGTTTGCCCACGTCAGCGGGGGTGATGCGGACCTCCAGACGTCCCCCGGCGGTGAATTCCACAGCTCAGTCCTCCCCTCCTGTTCGGATCATCCCCAGGAACGGAGATACTAGGGGCGGGCATCGACGACGCCGCGCTCCCGCGCAGCCCCGCGGCGAGCCGGAGATCGGACGCCGCGCCCTATCGAGGAGGAACGACAGCGTGACCTACGTCATCGCGCAGCCTTGTGTCGACGTCAAGGACAAGGCGTGCATCGAGGAGTGCCCCGTCGACTGCATCTACGAGGGCTCACGGTCCTTGTACATCCACCCGGACGAATGCGTCGACTGTGGTGCCTGTGAGCCGGTCTGCCCGGTGGAGGCGATCTTCTACGAGGACGACACTCCCGAGGAGTGGAAGGACTACTACAAGGCGAACGTCGAGTTCTTCGACGAGCTCGGTTCGCCCGGTGGCGCCTCCAAGCTGGGCCTGATCGAGCGCGACCACCCCTTCATCGCCGCGCTTCCGCCGCAGAACGGCTGATCGCGCGACCTCGGTCCCGTACGGTTCGTCCGCCGTACGGGGCCGAGGCATTTGCGCTGCCCCGCGCCGTACGTACGAGAAAGTGAGCACCGTGTCCGCCGTATCGTCCCGTCTCCCCGTCTTTCCCTGGGACAAGCTGGAGCCGTACAAAGCGACCGCCGCGGCCCACCCGGACGGCATCGTCGACCTCTCCGTCGGCACGCCCGTCGACCCGGTCCCCGAGCTGATCCAGCGGGCCCTCGTCGCCGCCGCGGACTCGCCCGGCTATCCGACGGTGTGGGGGACGGCCGCGCTGCGCGACGCGCTGGTCGGCTGGTGCGAGCGGCGGCTCGGGGCCGTGTCCTTCGGACACACCAATGTGCTGCCCGTGGTGGGCTCCAAGGAGTTGGTGGCCTGGCTGCCGACCCAGCTCGGCCTGGGCGCCGGCGACAAGGTCGCGTACCCGCGCCTCGCCTACCCGACGTACGAGGTCGGCGCGCGACTCTGCGGCGCCACCCCGGTCGTGTACGACGCCGGGACATTTGCTGCCGACGCCGCGGGGACAGAACTCGACCCCGCCGGACTGAAGCTGCTGTGGCTGAACTCGCCGTCCAACCCGACCGGCCGGGTCCTGTCGAAGGACGAGCTGACCCGGATCGTGGCGTGGGCCCGCGAGCACGGTGTGCTGGTCTTCAGCGACGAGTGCTACCTGGAGCTGGGCTGGGAGGCCGAGCCCGTCTCCGTACTGCATCCGGATGTCTGCGGCGGTACGTACGAAGGCATCGTCTCCGTCCACTCGCTGTCCAAGCGCTCGAACCTGGCGGGCTACCGCGCGGCCTTCGTCGCGGGCGACGCGGCCGTACTGGGTGAGCTGCTGCAGGTCCGCAAGCACGGCGGAATGATGACGCCCGCGCCGGTGCAGGCAGCGACGGTCGCGGCGCTCGGCGACGACACGCATGTCGCGGAGCAGCGGGCCCGGTACGCGGCGCGGCGCGGCGCGCTGCGCGAGGCGCTGCTGAAGCACGGCTTCCGGATCGAGCACAGCGAGGCGAGCCTCTACCTGTGGGCAACCCGCGACGAGCCCTGCTGGGACACCGTCGCGCACCTGGCGGAGCTGGGCATTCTGGTCGCGCCCGGAGACTTCTACGGGGCGGCGGGGGAGCGGTTCGTACGCGTCGCCTTCACGGCGACCGACGAGCGGGTCGAGGCGGCGGTCAAGCGCCTCGGCTGAGGTCGCGCACCGGGCCTCGTACGGCCTCGTACGGCCTCGTACGGCCTCGTCGGGCATGCCGGGCCCCGTCAGGCAGGTCTGGCACGTCAGGCAAGCCGGGCGCGGCGGGCGCGTCGGGCACGTCGGGCAAGCCGGGCCGCCCGACTTCCAGGCATACGGAAGGGCCCTCGGGAGGTCGTGCT